>CAZCKW010000043.1:0-8897 GCA_964499375.1 uncultured Dehalococcoidales bacterium | reverse complement strand
TGTTTCAGTTGGGAATATATCCTGGACTACAAGAAAATCAAGATTCTTTAAAGCCTGTTCTACATGGTTTATGTCAGGATCGGAGACCATTGGGTTTTCGCCCATTATATACATTGCCTTTACTTTGCCTTCCAGGGCGGCGTTAAACATTTCTACCACAGTTAAGCTAACCTCCGAAGGAAGTTTGGCGGCACCCCAAATTTTGGCTATCCTGTTTCTTTTTTGCTCATCAGTCACTTTTTGGTATCCCGGGAAGACATCGGGGAGAGCTCCTAAATCACATGCGCCCTGAACGTTATTTTGACCCCTTAAAGGATTTACGCCGGTTCCAGGCTTACCTATATTGCCGGTGAGCATCGCCAGGTTTGCCACTGACAGGACGTTATCGGTGCCAGTAGAATGCTGAGTTATCCCCATAGCATAGATAGCGTAGATAATGTGACCTTTCTCAGCCTTGGCAAAAAGCAAAGCTGCTCTCTCAATTTCGTTTTTATCTACCCCGGTTATCTTCTCAACTTCGTCTAATGAGATGCCATCTAAAACCTCTTTTAGTTTGTCAAAACCCTCGGTTCTTTCGGAAATAAAAGTTTTATCCTCCAGCTTGTGGTCCAGGATACACTTCATCAGCCCATTGATTAAAGCGACATCGCTGCCTAGTTTGAGCCTCAGATGTAAATCGGCAAACTTGGAGAGTTGAATTAGCCTGGGGTCTGCTAGAATAATCTTTGCCCCTTTTTCTTTGGCAATCATTACCTTCCGGGCGATGAGAGGATGCTGAGAGCTGGTATCGGAACCGATAATAAAGGTGCAGCTCGCCTTCTCAATATCTGATATAGAATTGGTCATGGCACCACTTCCAAAAGCCGCCCCAAGCCCGGCAACGGTAGAAGCATGGCAAAGTCTGGCACAGTGGTCGATATTATTGGTACCAATAATTACTCGGGCAAATTTCTGGAGCAAGTAATTTTCCTCATTGGTGCACTTAGCTGAGGAAAGGAAAGCCAAAGAATCAGGCCCATTTTTATCTCTAATTTCACCGAGCCTTTTAGCCACAAATTTTACGGCCTGCTCCCAGCTTACCTCTTTAAATGAATCCCCTTCTTTGATTAATGGCTTTTTAAGCCTCTCGTCATGATGAATAAATTCGTGGGCATACCATCCTTTGATACAAAGTTTTCCCTGGCTTATGGGGTGCTCAGGCCATGGTTTCGTTCCCACTACAGTCCCATTCTTGACCACCAGGAGAATCCCGCATCCGGCACCGCAATAAGGGCAAATGGTAGGTACAAATTTAATCAAGGTCAACTCCCGTTCTCACCAGGTCTTCCTCAGTGATTGTGGAAATAGGTGGCAGAGAACTTATATCCATTCCAGGCTCATATTTAAAAATCACGCTCAATTCTTTATTCAGCATATGAAACAGTTTTGAAAGAGGTATCTCCATTGGGCAGGCTGCTTCGCACTGACCACAATTAACGCAGCTGTCTCCAATGTGGATAAGCCTGGTGATATGGAATAGTGTCTCAGGGGGAATTTGCTCCCGACGTACCAGCAACCTTTCAGGTTCAAGATAACAATCATCGCAGTAACATAAGGGACAAGAATTTCGGCAGCCATAGCACTTAATGCACTTGTTAAATTGAGAGAGCCAGTAGTTAAGTCTCTCCCTGGGCTCCATTTTCCTGAGTTCACCGAATTCTCTCTCTTGCCATCTGGCAGCCCTTTCCTTTACCACGGTTGTATCTGGTTGAGGCGTTTCCGAAGGTGAGATGTTGGCTGCAGATAAAATTCTCATTCCCTTCTCTGTATTGGCGGTAACAAGGGACTCCCCGTTTCGCTCAATCCGATAGCTTACATCGGCCATGGTAGGGATTGGGTATTCACACCGGCGACAGTTAGGAGAAAGGATTCCTTCATCTAGAGGTTTTAGCTCTCCATCTAACTCCATTTCTTCGGGGAAAATATAAATATGGTGGTTCTTGTCCTTAGCTCTAACAACACCGTAACACTCGATACCGATTAAATAGAGGTTGTCTAAATTCACCTGGTGTCTCTTGGCTAACTCCACAATTGCCCGGGCATCGCACGATCGAACTATCATGGCAGTTTTTTTGCTGTTATCTCCATACTCTGAAAATAAATTAGCCAGGCTACAGGGATAATATGAAACAGTAACTATTCTATCGACATCTTGTTCATCGGTGATGAATAGTGGCACAATATCCGATTCACTCAGCCCCTGGGCGAAAGCTAATACTTCTTCTACCAAGCCTGCTCGTAACATCCCACGAACAATATTCTGGAGCAGTTCATTATATTTTCTCATCTAGATTCCTTCCGGTTTCAATGGATTAGGGCCGAGGCTTTTTATGGTTCGGGTGAAATCATTCACCACTTCAGCGAAAATCGTCCCTTCTGAGGCTGAGACCCACTCCAGCCTTAATCTTTCAGGCTCAAGACCTATGACCTCGAGAAGCTTTTGTAACATAACTGCTCTTCTTCTGGCATAATAATTTCCTGTCACATAGTGGCACTCTCCAGGGTGGCAGCCTGCTATAAGCACTCCATCAATCCCATTAAGAAGTGCTTTCATTACATATAGAGGGTCAACCTTTGCTGAGCACATCACCCTTATTACCCGTATGTTAGGTGGATACTGAAATCTGCTCACCCCTGCCAGGTCTGCCCCGGCATAGCTACACCAATTACACAGGAACCCCAGTATCTGTGGCTCAAAATTTTGCCCTTGGTTAGTATCCATCTTAGTATCCATCTTAGAGTAATTCCAAAATTTCTTAAATATAAGCTCCCACCTGAGAGAATATCTGCGCATCTCTGAAGCCTTCCACCTGGCATGCTCCGGAGGGGCAGATAACGGCACAAATTCCGCAGCCCTTGCAAAGAATTGGATTAACCTCTGCAACCCCAAGTTCTTCATTGTAGGAGATAGCGTTAAAGTAGCAGGCTTGTATACATAGCTGGCATCCTTCGCATTTTTCCTTGTCTATCTCGGCAACATATCCTCCGCCTGCGATGGAGTGTTTGGAAAGCAGAATTGCAGCCTTAGCAGCAGCAGCCTGAGCCTGACTAATATTCTCCGAGACAGGCTTGGGGCTGTGGGCTAAACCACAAAGGAAGATGCCGGCAGTGGAAAACTCTACTGGTCTCAGCTTTACATGAGCTTCCAAGAAAAAGCCATCTTCATTAAGTGGCACTTTTAACATATTGGAAAGCTCCTCTCTGCCACTCGAGGGGGCAACTCCGACACTTAATACCAATAAATCGGCGTCAATGACCAACCTCTCCATAAGTATTGGGTCTATAACCTCAACCTCTAATCCGCCATTTTTACTGTTTACCTGTGGTTCACGACCTTCGTCATGCCTGATAAAAACAATCCCCTTCGACCTTGCTTTGCGGTAAAATTCCTCCTTAAAACCATAAGTTCTTATATCTCTATAAAGGATGTAAATATTTACCTTGGGGAATTGTTCTTTTATCCTCAGAGCATTTTTAATAGCCTGGCTACAACATATTCGGCTGCAATAAGGTCTTTCACCGTTTCTTGAGCCTACGCATTGAATCATCACTATGTTATTAAGGTCTTCGACTTTTAATGAGTCTGTAGCAAGCTGCTGTTCCAACTCCAGTTGCGTAAGCACCCGGTCATTCTTGCCATACAGATATTCGGTAGGCTTATATTCTCCTCCACCGGAAGCCAGAATGATAGCACCGTGCTCTAACGTATACTCTTGCCCATTACTGGTGATAGTGGTCTTAAAGCCTCCCACAAATCCGTCGATTTTTTTAATCTCAGTATTGGTGTATACATGTATAAGCTCATTCCCCTTTATGTTTTGTATCGTGGTTTCGAGAAGCTCCTGTGTATCTCCGCCTTCCAGGGTATAGTAAACTCGGCGTAAATTTCCGCCCAGTTCCCCTTTTCTCTCCAGGAGGAAGCATTCAAACCCTTGGTTTGCCAATTCTAAAGCCGCTGTCATGCCAGCTATCCCACCACCGATAACGAGACCTTTATTCACTACACCAGTAACCAATGCCTTTAGTGGCTTAATCAGACTGGCCTTAGCCACTGCCATCTGGACCAGGCCTTTTGCTTTTTGTGTTGCCGCCTCCGGCTCATGCATGTGAACCCATGAGCACTGGTCACGGATATTGGCCATTTCAAACAGGTATGGATTAAGACCAGCTTCCCTAATGGTCTCCTGGAATAAAGGCTCGTGGGTTCGAGGGGTACAGGAAGCAACAACTACACGGTTAAGGCTATGTTCCCTTATCATTGCCTTTATTCTCTCCTGAGTGTCCTGAGAGCAGGTGTAGAGATTGTCCTCAGCATAAACAACATTGGGGAGAGTCCTAGCATGTTCAACTACCTGGGGGACATCAACATATCCTCCGATGTTTGTTCCGCAGTGGCAGATAAAGGCGCCGATTCTGGGCTCCTGGCCGGTGACATCTATTTCAGGGGGGGACTCCTTCTCAGTTACCAGGCTTCCTCTTGCAGAGGAGAGCATACTTTCGGCACAAGCCACAGCTCCACTGGCCTGAGTCACTGTCTCTGGAATATCCTTAGGCCCACTAAAGGCGCCGCAGACGAATACACCAGGTCGAGAAGTCTCGTTTGGCTTGAACGGGTTCGTCTTGGCAAAGTTATACTCATTAAGCTCAATCCCAAATATATTTGCCAGCTCCGCTGCCTGCCTGGGAGGGCTCAAACCCACAGAGAGAACCACCAGGTCGAATTCTTCAGTAAATAACCTACCGTCTTCAGACTCGTACTTGATAATTAAATTTTCAGTCTCAAAGCTCTGTTGTACCTCTGAGACTCGAGAGCGGATAAGCCTTACCCCATACTCTGTCTTTGCCCGCTCCAGGTATTTATCAAAATCCTTTCCATAAGTACGCATATCGATATAGAAGATAGTAGGCTTTACATCTTCGGCATGCTCTTTGGCTATTATCGACTCTTTAATGGCGTAGGTGCAGCAGACTGAGGAGCAATAAGGTCTATCGCAGGATAAATCTCGGGAGCCGACACATTGAATGAAAGCTATTGATTTGGGCTCTTTCCCATCCGAGGGTCTTTGAAGATGGCCCTGAAATGGTCCAGAGGCACAGAGCATTCGCTCAAACTGAATGCTAGAAACCACATTAGGAAATCTGCCATAACCATACTCAGGTTTGAGCTCGGCTTCAAACTCATCGAAACCAGGGGCTAATATGATCGATCCTACCTCTATTTCAACAATCTCATCCTCTTGTTCAAAATTAATTGCGCCCGCCGGACAAAGGTCCCTACAAATTCCACATTCTCCCGTGATAAAATGAACGCATTTGTCTCGATCTATCACAGGGACATTGGGAACAGCTTGAGTATAAGGCGTATAAATTGGCGATCTTAAGGTTAAGCCTTCGTCAAACTCTGAGAGAATTGGGATAGGCTTATGCTTAGCGATATCTTCGAGTGTAATCGCGCCTGTAGGGCAGACAAAAGCGCAAGCTCCACAAGCCATACAATCCTCTGTCTGAATATGAAATGGAGTATCCACCTTTCTATTGATTCCTCTCCCGACGAAGTTAATAACGCTTCTCCCCATCCTCTCTTCACAAATTCGAACACACAGCCCGCAAAGAATGCATCTCTCATCATCCAATTTGAATCTAGGCTTTTCAATTCCATAATCATGAGCGAGTTTTTGAATTATTTCCACGCTTGGACATCTTGCAAGCAATGCCTCCAAAATCCATTTACGAGTTTCTATTACATCTTCTGAAGTGGTGTGAACCTCTAGACCTTCCTCAACGGGATAATTACAAGAAGTTACCAGCCTTTTTTTTCCATTGCTTACTATTTCTACGGTACAAAGGCGACAGGCTCCAAAAGGCTCAAGTGCGGGATGATAACATAGGGTGGGGATATTAATCCTATTTTGCTGGGCAATTTCTAAAATAGTCTTGCCTTCTTGTGCAGCTATGACCTTACCATCTATAGTTAAATTCAGCATTCCCTCATCCTGTTACTGTTTCTTCTCCCGAATTAGAACCCTCGCCTCAAGTGGTGGAGGTGGTGGCACAGGCTCTCCGGATATCCTTCTTACTGCCCCAAATTGAGGAGGACAAATTTCAAAACAGGTGCCACATTTAGTGCATTTTTCCTGATTTATGACATGGATTTGATTTTTTCCTCCTTCTATAGCCTGAGCAGGACAATTCCTGGAGCAAATCAGGCAAGCCTGACATTTGCTCGGGTCGATATAATAGGAGACGAGTGCTTTACAAGCAAAGGCGGGGCAGCGTTTATTCTCTATGTGCTCCATATATTCATCACGAAAATAACGTAAAGTGGTCATCACGGGGTTGGGAGCAGTCTTTCCTAAAGCGCATAACGAGGCATTACTCATCATATTTCCTAATCTTTCTAAAACCTCAATGTCTCCTTCCCTCCCCCTCCCTTCAACAATATTATCGAGAATCTCCTTCATCCTCCTTAATCCCTCGCGGCAGGGCACACACTTGCCGCAAGACTCATCACATAGGAAGTCAATGAAGTAGCGAGCTAAATCAACCATACAGGTATCTTCGTCCATTACGATCATCCCGCCAGAACCCATCATAGAGCCAAGCTTGGCAAGCTCGTCAAAGTCAACTGGCGAATCAAGGTAATGCTCAGGAATAATGCCACCCGAAGGCCCCCCTGTCTGTACCGCCTTGAATTTCTTCCCACGAGGGATTCCCCCTCCTATGTTGTAAACAATCTCACGAAGCGTAATACCCATAGGAACTTCTACAAGTCCAGTATTATTAACCTTGCCCACTAAAGAGAATATTTTTGTGCCTTTACTCCCTTCAGTCCCGATTGAGCTAAACCAATCAGCCCCGTTATTGATGATAAGGGGGATATTTGCCCAGGTTTCGACATTATTCAAATTGCTTGGTTTATCCCAAACCCCCTTTATTGCGGTACGAATGTACTTCGGTCTGGGCTCGCCTACCCTGCCCTCTAACGCCGTCATCAAAGCGCTTGATTCACCGGAGACGAAAGCACCGGCACCACGGTGCACCTCAACTTTGAAATCAAATCCCGAGCCGAGGATATTTTCGCCTAAAAGTGCATATTCCTCCGCCTGTTCAATAGCTGTGGCTAGATTTTCCACCGCTAAGGGATACTCTTGGCGCACATAAATATATCCTTTGTGGGAGCCTATGGCATAAGCACCAATAGTGAACCCCTCAAGCACACTATGAGGATTCCCCTCCATAAGGGACCTATCCATGTAGGCCCCAGGGTCTCCCTCATCACAGTTAACTATTACATACTTAGGTTCGTCGAGGGCATTGCGAGTAGTCTCCCATTTCATCCCCGTAGAGAATCCTCCTCCACCCCGACCCCTCAAATTTGCCCTCTTTACCTCCTCTAAGACTTGCTCGGGGCTCATTTGGAAAAGCGCTTTAGCTAAGGCACTATAACCATCTAGAAGGAGATAATCCTTGATGCTTTTCGGATCGATACGCCTGTTGTTACCAAAGACGATCCGAGTTTGATTCTTGTAAAAAGGTATTTCTGATTCATGAATTATCTTCTCATTAGTAACCGGATCCGCGTAAAGCAAACGGTCAACAATCCTTCCGTCTTTTAAGCTCTGGACAACTTCAGCAGCATCTTCAGGTCGCACATGAATGTAGCATATCTCTTCAGGGTAAATAACGACCAGGGTACCCCTTTCACAATAGCCATGACACCCGGTCCTTTTAATATCTACATCGTCCTCCAGCCCCTGCCTTTTAACCTCTTCTACGAAAGCGGCATTCACATTTTCGCAACCATATGCATGGCAGCCAGTTCCCGAACATATAGCAATACAAAGTTTAATAGGGTCTCTTTTCGATAATAGATCCTCTCTAAGCCCTTGCAATTCTGCGGGTGAGTTTAACCTGGGCATAGCCTCTCCTTACTCATAGCTTTTTAAGAGTCCCTCAACTTTGGCTGGCGTAACTTTGCCATGATAATCATTATCAACCGTGATCACTGGCCCTAAGGCGCAGCAACCAAGGCAATTGACGCTTTCCAAGGTAAACTTCAAATCTTTGGTCGTTTCCCCACTTTCTATTCCTAAGAACTCTTTGGCTCTGTCCATAATCTTCGACCCACCACGCACATGACAGGCGGTACCTAAACAAACTCTCACCAAATGCTGACCTCTTGGAGTCAGGTTCAGAACTTTGTAAAAGGTAGCTACGCGGTATATTTGACTTATAGGAATGTTAAACTTTTTTCTGATTCTATCCATCGCCTCCAGTGGGACCCAGTTAAACTCGCTCTGAATATCAAGCAGCGCCTGAATTAGAATCCCCCTTCTCCCCTCATATTTAGCCAAGATTTCGCCCACTCTAACCAAGTCTATCTTCGTCGTCACCATGCTCTCCTTGCTGATTGAGTATAGGTTTATTCTGTACCGGACAACTACTGTAACAAATACCACAGCCGGTACATTTGTCCATATCGACAGACCTTGCTCGCTTTCTAATCTTAACCCTGAAACTGCCTGGCTTACCTTTCACTTCGGTGATGTCTGAATAAGACAAGATCTTGATATTGCGGTGCCTGCCAGCCTCAACAAGTTTAGGGGACAGGATGCACATCGAACAGTCATTGGTGGGGAAGGTCTTGTCCAGCTGAGCCATAGTCCCGCCAATGGCGGGGGATGACTCCACCAGGTAGACCAGAAATCCCGATTCGGCTAAATCAAGGGATGCCTGTATGCCGCCGATTCCTCCTCCAACTACCAGCACAGCTCCAACCTTCTGTTCTGAATTCATGTTGACTGTCCAACTTTAGCAAGTACTTTATCCACTGAGGGTACATTCAAGTTAAGGCCAAG
>CAZCKW010000042.1:0-8914 GCA_964499375.1 uncultured Dehalococcoidales bacterium | reverse complement strand
AACAAATCTAACGGCTGCTTAATCTTATCATACGAGAAACAGTAATAAAAGTTGATGTACTCTATAAACAGCTTTGGCTTATGACTGGCAGCAATGCAGTACACTAAAAGACAGTACTTTAGTAACTTTTTCACCAGCAATCAAGGTAAAATTTAACAAAAATCTATAAAAGTGCCAAAAAGACTTGACAAAATATAAGCATAAGAGTTTACTCTATTGTGGTGGGGAAAAGTGGGGGGAAAGGGCCAGTTTTACCAAATATGGGGGTTGAGATATGTTTTTTGGTGAATATCTATATAAAGTGGATGAAAAAGGAAGAGTACCTCTGCCACCTAAATTCAGGCGGGATATGAAAGACCTTGCCATATTAACCAAAGGAACCGAGAAGTGTATTGCTATCTATCCCATAGCTGAATGGAAAAGGCTGGCTGAAAGACTGGCTACCAAGGTAGTGAGTTCCGCGAGTCAGAGGAAACTGAACCGCGCTATCTTCGGCTCCGCTTTCAGCACCACATTTGATAATCAAGGCAGAATGACATTGCCCTTCCCGCTACGCGATTATGCCGAGCTCGGCGATACCATAGTTGTCGTTGGTGCCAACAATTATGTGGAACTCTGGAATGATGGATTATGGAAAGCGGAGAAAACGGCAGCCGAAGAGCAGGCATCCCAGTTAATGGAAGATCTGGGTGCGCAATGATGAGCATGACCATGGCTTTACCAGTACATGTACCTGTTCTGACCAGGGAAGCTGTAGATGGACTACAAGCCCAGTCCGGGGGATATTTTGTTGACTGCACAGTGGGTTCAGGCGGACACGCCACCGCAATCCTGGAAAGAATCTTACCTGATGGTAAACTACTGGGTATCGATTGCGACCCCGAGGCTATCAAAATAGCCACCGCCAAACTCAGTGACTACAGCGAATCAGTTACCCTGGTCAATGATAATTTTACTAACCTCGAATCTATCTGCAAGCAGCGTAGTTTCTATCCAGTTGATGGTATTATTTTCGATCTTGGCGTTTCGTCCATGCAACTGGATACAGCCCAACGTGGCTTCAGCTTTCATCGTGATGCTCCTCTTGACATGCGTTTCGATTCTGGTCAAGAGCTAACTGCCAGAGACATCGTTAATACCTTCTCTGAGCAGGAGTTGACACGTATCATTCAAGAATACGGAGAGGAACACTACAGCCGGCGGATAGCTCATCACATTGTGCAGAACCGCCCTATTACATCTACTTTGCAACTTGCCCAGATAGTGGAGCAAGTTCTTGGCCGTCAGCGTACCAGGATTCACCCAGCTACCAGGACTTTCATGGCGATTCGCATTGCGGTTAATAGGGAGTTACAGAGCCTGAGAGTGGCTCTGGAACAAACTATTAACCTCCTCCGTTTTCGGGGTAGACTGGTGACAATCAGTTACCACTCCCTCGAGGACCGCATAGTCAAGGAATTTATGCGACGCGAAGCCAGTAGCTGCTTGTGTCCAGCAGGAACGATGATATGCCACTGTGGGCATATACCCTCACTGAAACTCATATCAAGGAAGGTTATTAAGCCCACTCCGTTGGAGATAAAATCCAACCCACGCAGCCGCAGCGCAAAACTGAGAATAGCCGAACGCCTTGGGTAAATCGGAATATTTACAATAATAAGGAGGTGAAAATGTCAAAGAGAATTATTTCAGCCATTGATGTGGGCACTACTAAGATAGCTACCATAGTAGCTAGCGTAAAATCAGAGAATGACATTGAAGTTCTGGGGGTGGGAGTAGTTCCCAGTCATGGTCTGCATAAAGGCATTGTAGTCAATATGGATGAGGCTAGGGAGTCCATTGCAAGCTCAATACGGGAAGCCCAGAGAATTAGTGGTACCAGGATAGAGGGCGCCTGTGTTGGAGTTACTGGCAGGCATATAAGCAGCCTCAATAATCGAGGAGTGGTGGCTATTCCTCGCAATGACCGGATGGTGCGCAGTCAAGATCTCAAAAGAGTATTAAATGCGGCTCGTAGTATCACTGTTCCTGAAGGAAAGCGATTACTTCATGCTATCCCCCGCTTCTACACCCTGAATGGAGAAGAAAGGGTGAATCAGCCAGTAGGCATGCACGGCACCAGATTAGATGTGGAAACCCACATTATTACTGCATCAATATCTTCAGTGCAAAACCTGGTTAAGTGCATTCGTAGCGTCGGTATTGACGTTGAAGATTTAATCCTGGAGCCTCTGGCTAGTGGAGAGGCAGTATTAACCAGAGAGGAGAGGGATACCGGTGTTATCATGGCCGATATCGGCGGTGGCACTACAGATCTAGCCATTTTCAGGGATGGCAGCATCTACCACACGGCAATTATTCCGGTGGCTGGTTACCAGATAACCTCTGATCTTTCCATCGGCCTGGGCTTACCTTTCAATGTGGCTGAAACAATGAAGAAAGCATACGGAAATGTGACACCTGGGCTGGAATTTGGTAAAGAGGTGACAGCATCAGGTTTAGAAAACGGCCACAGTGCTTCTTATCGTGAATTGTGCGACATCATCCACTCCCGCATGGAGGAATTGTTTGAGCTTATGCTCCTGGAATTGCCAACCACCGACTACCAGATGTTAGCACCTTGCGGATTAGTACTTACCGGCGGCACATCCAATTTAACCGGGCTCGATGAGTTAGGGAAATCAGTATTGCGAATTCCAGTGAGGACTGGTCAGCCTTTAGGTACAAGCATTTATGGCATCACCGATGTCCTTCATAACCCGGCTTATGCCACTACCACCGGACTGATTCTATGGCAAGCGAGAGACAGGGAAAAGTCAGCCTGGCAGGTAAAAAGAAGTGGTGTTTTGGGAGGTTTTGTTAGCTTGTTTAACAGGATATTTCGTAGCTAAAAAATAAACGGACTTTAACGTTTCTTAGAAAGGAGGTAAAAAATGGCAAAAACAATTTTCACTCCTGCACCGGCAAGAATTAAGGCTATAGGTATTGGAGGTGGCGGCTGTAATGCTATCAATCGTATGGTTCGCCAGGGCATCAGGGGTGTTGACTTCATAACCATGAACACAGATGCCCAGGCACTGGCATTAACCGAAGCCCCCACACGTATCCAATTAGGTGAAAAGTTGACCAGGGGACTGGGAGTTGGTGGTGATCATCGCTCTGGAAGCAAAGCAGCCGAGGAGAGCCATCAGACAATCGAAGAACTCGTAGAGGGAGCTGATATGGTATTTATCAGCGCTGGCATGGGTGGTGGTACAGGCACCGGTGGCATACCTGTTGTATCTCAAATCGCCAAGGAATCCGGCGCTCTCACAATTGGCGTAGTTACCAAACCTTTCTCCTTTGAAGGTGGACATCGATCTGAAGTAGCTGAAGAAGGCATACTCAACCTGAGCGATAAGGTAGACACACTGATTATCATACCTAACGACCGTCTACTAAACCTTTGTGATGCCAAGACAACCGTTGATAGCGCCTTCAAATTGGCTGACGACGCCCTTCTTCTGGGAGTACAAGCTATCTCAGAGGTTGTCACCGTTCCCGGATTAATTAACCTGGACTTTGCAGACATTAAATCGGTGATGAAGGATTCCGGCCCAGCATGGATGTCTGTAGGAAAAGGCAGCGGGCAGAACCGAGCTGCCGAAGCTGCTAAGTCCGCCCTGGCCAGTCCATTGCTTGACGTTTCCATAAGTGGATCCCAAGGCGTGCTGTTCAACATTACCGGTGGCTCAAGCCTGACTCTCTTCGAGTGCAATGAAGCCGCTCAAGTTATCAGCCAGGCAGTCGACCCCAGAGCCAATATCATCTTTGGGGTGGTCTTTGATCCCAAGCTGGATGGCGAAATTAAAATCACCGTCATTGCCACAGGCTTTAGCAATCAGTACGGCAAGGGTTCACCTAATTTAGAGGAACTCAGACGGCTAATAAAAGGTGGTGGTGATACACTTGATGTCCCATCGTTCTTGCGTCGCACCAGTCGACACACCGCATCTCAACTGGTAGATTCTCTTAAAGGCAAGACAGGGGTCGCACCACAACCAGCCAGAATTTCCTGGCAGTAAAGCCTGACGAAAGGGGGCAGTGCAAAAAATGCACTGCCCCCTTTTTTATTTGCTTTCTGCTATATATAGTGTTACAATCAATTAAAACCACAATTGCTGGAGGGCATTATGAAGTGTCCCTACTGCGGCGGAGCGGAATCGAGAGTAATAGACTCCAGACCTGGAGATGAAGGTGTGAGGCGCCGAAGAAAGTGTCTTGCTTGTGGTGCTCGTTTCACCACTTATGAGCGCGTACAATCTCACAGCATCTTTGTAGTGAAGAAGGATGGTAGGCGTGAGGAGTTTAATCGGGATAAAATCTCCTCCGGAATCCGTAAAGCCTGCGAGAAACGCCCTCTACCTACAGGGACTATTGATAAGCTTATAGACAACATTGAAACTGAGCTGTATCATTTAGGCAAGGCTGAAATTCCCAGTACTATAATTGGTGACCTGGTCATGAGAGAACTGGAGAAGCTGGACCATATAGCTTATATTCGTTTTGCCAGTGTTTATCGTGAATTTGCTGACATTGGAGTTTTAAAACAGGTGGTAGATAGTCTGGCAAAAGAGCAAGACTCAACACCCGCATCAAATCAACTACCACTACTGTCTTCTGAAGTGGTTAATCACCTAATCGGTCACTAAGAGGAGGTGAAGGTGGCTAAATCTGATAAAAAAAACAGCCGTGTTAAATCTGCTAATCAGGATAAGATAGCCCAAGCCGTTTTTACTGCCGCTGAATCCACCGGCAGGATCGATAGAAAAATGCTGGAGAAGTTCACAGAGCAAGTAATACAGAGGCTTGAAGCAGCCAATAAACCATTACCAGGCATGGAGGAATTTATTTCACCACAACCAGTTTATCCCTTATCTCCTGCTCAACTTCAGGCTGTGGTCAGTGAAGTCCTGACTGCAGACGAGTTTTCTCCTCAAGCTAGCAGCCAAGTCGTCTCTGGAATCGAACTTAGCGATAATTCATTACGTGTTCTGAAGAGAAGATATCTAAGAAAGAACGATGAAGGGGAGGCCATTGAAACACCTCAGGAGTTATTTCGCCGTGTAGCCAGGCATATTGCCTCAGCCGAAATACCCTACGCGCCCGATGCAGACGTATCCTCCATAGAAGAGACATTTTATCAATTAATGGCAAACCTGGAATTCCTGCCGAATTCTCCTACATTAATGAATGCCGGGCGGGAATTAGGGCAACTGTCAGCCTGTTTTGTTCTTCCTGTCGAAGACTCAATGGAATCAATTTTTCAGGCTGTAAGATACACAGCCTTAATTCACAAAAGCGGTGGAGGTACTGGTTTTTCCTTTTCACGACTCAGACCCGAGAAAGACGGGGTTGGTTCTACAGGCGGCATTGCCAGTGGTCCTCTTTCCTTTATGCGCGTTTTTGATGTTACTACTGATGTTATAAAGCAAGGTGGTATGCGCCGCGGAGCTAATATGGCGATCCTAAATGTCGACCACCCCGACATACTAAAGTTCATTACAGCCAAGGAGGATAATGAAACCCTAACTAACTTCAACTTATCGGTAGCAGTAACCGATAACTTCATGGAGGCAGTGGAAAAAGAACGCAATTATAACCTAATCAATCCCCGAACTGGAAAAGCCGCAGGTAAACTTAATGCCAAAGAGGTATTCGACAAGATAGTTGATATGGCCTGGCGTACCGGTGACCCAGGAATCGTGTTTTTAGACGAAATAAACAGACATAACCCCACGCCCAAATTGGGTAAAATAGAAAGTACCAACCCTTGCGGTGAGCAACCACTGCTTCCCTTCGAGTCATGCAACCTGGGCTCTATTAACCTGTCCAAAATGGTTGTTTGTCAGAATAACCACCCTGAGATTGACTATGCCAAGCTATCTCAGATAGTTAAGTTGGGAGTCCGCTTTCTGGAAGATGTCATCGATGTTAACCAGTTTCCCTTGCCTGAAATAGCTGAGAGAACAAAAGCCACCAGGAAAATCGGATTGGGAGTGATGGGTTTTGCTGATATGCTGATCCAGCTTGGCATTCCTTACGACAGTGAACAAGCTCTCATCACGGCTGAAGAGCTTGTGCACTTCATATCTGATGAGGCAAATAAAGCTTCAATAGAGCTAGCCGAAGAAAAAGGTGTCTTTCCTGCTTTTAAGGGAAGCATCTATGATGTGCCAAATGGTCCTCGCTTTCGAAATGCTTCCAGGACCACCATTGCTCCTACAGGTAGCCTGAGCATAATTGCCAATTGTTCCAGTGGTATCGAGCCTATCTTTGCCCTGAGCTATATGCGCCATATCCTCGATGGCGAGGAATTTATAGAAATAAACCCCTACTTTGAACAGGCAGCCAGAAAAGGGAATTTCCATTCCCCAGAATTAATGCGTAAGCTAGCTGAAGGGGAACAGCTACGGAATATTGAGGAGGTCCCCGAGGAAATAAAGAGGCTCTTTGTCTCTGCCTATGATATTTCACCGGAATGGCATGTCAAGATGCAAGCTGCTTTTCAGAAATATATTAATAGCGCTGTCTCCAAAACAGTCAACTTCCCAAACAAAGCAACACCTGAAGACATCGCCGGTGTATACATATTAGCTTACCATGAGCACTTAAAGGGGATAACTATCTACCGCGATAGAAGCAGGGAAAGTCAGGTTCTTACCATAGGCAAGAAGGAAGAAAAGACTGAAGGTAAACTGGTTCCCAGAAAAAGGCCTAAGGTTACCAGAGGGATAACCGAGAGGGTGAGTACTGGATGTGGATACATATATGTAACGGTAAATTTTGATAAACAAGGCATAGCCGAAGTCTTTTCTATCTTAGGAAAAGCTGGAGGCTGCGCTGCGGCACAATTAGAGGCAATCTGTCGTCTCATCTCTATATCTTTAAGAGCAGGAGTGGATCTGAAATCTATAGTAAGACATTTGCATGGTATCCGCTGCCCCTCAATTGCCTGGGAGCAGGGACGTGCTGTTTTATCCTGCGCCGATGCTATTGCCAGCGTATTACAGAAATATATCAAAGAGGAGAAAGAGGAGAGTACCAGCAGTCTTAATAAATCTGAATCAGTCAGGAGTTCGGCAGGACAGTGTCCCGAGTGTGGCGGTCTCTTGATTTACCAGGAGGGCTGCAATATCTGTCCCAATTGCGGCTTTACCAAATGCGAGTAGGTTGGTAGGGAAAATGGGTAGTTCGAGAGGCGGTTATTACCTGGCTCTAAAACAGATAGCCAGAGCCGCCAATTCAGATCTCACTTTGAGAAGGATTTGCAATTCCGTAGCTAAAAGCACCACAAAAGCCATAGGAGCAAAAGGTTGTCGTATTTTATCCCTTGACACCCAAAAAGAATATTTAATCACTATAGGTGCTTATGGCCTAAGCGACCTCTACCTCAGGCAAGGGCCACTTGATGCCCACAAGAGTCTTCCCGAGATTCTCGATGGTGAAGTGGTAGTGATTTATGATGCCACCAGAGACGAACGAGTTCAACATCCCCAAATAGCAGAGTCACAAAAAGTATGTTCAATGCTGGGAGTTCCTATACTTAAGCAAGAGGAGGTTATCGGAGAGATTAGAGTATACACTAATGAACCTCACCAGTTCTCAGAGGCTGATAAAATCTTCCTTACCAGCACTGCTAATATTAGCGCTGTTCTTTTGGATAGAGCAGAGCTTCGACAATCACTGGGAAGAAGTTATAAAGCAAATGTAACGCAGGTGAGATTAGCCCAAGCGCCTTACCTGTCCACAGCCTCGCTGAAGCCTACAGAATTCGCTCACCCCAGCGAAAAGGAGTTTGCTAGCCTTCTGGATTTCTACTGTCTTGAATGGCTTTATGAGCCTCGCTCCTTCCCTCTCCGCTGGGAGGCTGGTGATATAGCTGAGATGTTCACTCCTGATTTCTATTTACCTGAACTCGATCTTTATATTGAGCTTACCACTTTAAAACAGAATCTTATAACAGCTAAAAACCGTAAGTTACGTCAGCTCAAGGAACTTTATCCTGATATTAATATCAAGCTACTCAATAAAAAGGACTTTATCAGGCTGCTGGCTAAATATAGCTATGGCCCCCTAAGTGAAGCAAAGGTGGAAGGAGTCAGTCGAATTCTTTACAGTCATAGCCAAATTCAGAGAAGGGTGAGGACTTTAGCCAGGCACATCTCCCGTGATTACAGTGGTCGTCGGGTAGTCATGATCGGTATCTTGAAGGGAGTTGTTTGCTTTATGACTGACCTGATGCAGCATATTTCTCTTCCAACCACCCTGGACTTCATGGCTATCTCCTACTATGGTGGTGAGGATGAACAAGTGGTCAAAATAACGAAAGACCTTGATATCAGTATAACAGGTAAACACGTATTGATGATTGAGGATATTGTTGATACTGGTATGACGTTAAATTATGTCCTCAACTACCTCTCAGCACACAACCCCGCTACCCTTCATGTCTGCACCCTACTTGACAAGAGAGCACGCCGATTGATAAACGTCCCTCTCGACTATATAGGCTTTGAAATTCCCGATGAGTTTGTAGTCGGATACGGTTTAGATTATCAGGGAGAATATCGCAACCTCCCCTTTATCGGCATATTGCACCCGGCATTAATCAAAGACTAAACAGAGGTATATACAACTACTACTTCCCCTCCAGCGCCGTGTAATACAAAGCATGGAGGAAATCATTAAAATTGGGATTTGTCCGGAACAAAAAACGCCCCAAGTAACCTCCCTCTCCCTTGGTTTCAGCAGCCTCACACCTTCCCGCTTCCGCTTACCTTGCACAAGGCTTTTACACCTCACACCCTTCAGCTTCAACTTACCCAGTGCTTAGCTGCCTCATCCACCAAGCTTCAGCTCGATTACTTGGAGC
>CAZCKW010000041.1:6304-8922 GCA_964499375.1 uncultured Dehalococcoidales bacterium | reverse complement strand
GTTATCCCCAGCTCAGTGGAAAGCTTATTGGCTGTCTTGGGACCGATGCCTGGGATGGCAAGCAGGTTTGTTATCCCTTCGGGGAACTCGGTTTTTAGATTCTCGTAATAGTCCAGCTTCCCCGTGGTCACCAGTTCAGTGGTTTTCTTGGCTATGGCATCACCCACACCGGGTATATTCATCAGGTCTTCCTGTTCATCGAGCATAATCCTGATTTCCCTGGGGTAATGCTCGATAGCCCGTGCTGCCTTCTGGTAAGCCCGAATCTTGAAGGCATTCTCGCCCTTGAGCTCCAGGAGGTCGGCAATATCACCGAATACCTTGGCAATGGCTGTGTTTTTCATTATGCTTGTTCTGGCTTCGCTGAACACTATTTGTGTTCAAGTGCCGAAGCCTTAATTCTCTTCCTTATCCTTCAAGCCATATTCTCCTACCCACTTTACTCTGGGGACCTTACCTTTAAGGGAATTAACAAGTCTCTTATCATTAGTCCATAATTCACAGTCTTTTATATCGGCGACAGCTAAATACTGCATGTCATAGGTTCGGGGGAGGTTAAACTTTTGGGCTAATTCCCAGGCCCTTTTCTGAATACCGGGGATATCAACGCTTTTTACCCCCATATCTAAATAAGCTGAGAATGCCTCCTCTCCTTCTTCAGGAAGGAGCCTGTTAAAATAAACTTGCTCTCTGAGGACTGAGGTAACTTCAGCATGGAATAATGAGGCAGTAATAATCTCCACTCCATCTTCATCCCATTTCCGGCGCAAGGTATTGGCTATCTCATTTTGCTCTACAGCTAATAACCAGGTCAGAGCTAGACTAGCATCAATGCACACGCTACTATTCATAACTCATGCCTCTGGCGAGATTCTTCAATTAAGGCAGAAATATCAAAGTTTGTTCCTGTCCTAGCTCTTATTCTCTCCTGTAACGCTGTAGCACGCTCTATAAATTTGAACCTGGCATATTTTTGTTTATTCACATCCGTCATTAAAATCTCCCAATCACTTCTCCTTATAAAGAGCTGATTGCCGAGTTTTTGAGCCGGCAACTTACCTGACCAAATCCAGCGCCGCACAGTTTCCATATTGCGCCCACTCTTATTAGCCGCTTCTCTCACCGTTACGAATTCTTCCATTACGCTCATATTCATTTTCATTATCATGCCCTTAATAATATAGTTGTAGTCTACAACATTATGGCAGAGAGGTCTCTATTTATCAAGTGGAGGTGCTAATCCCAAAAAGGATATGTTACTTTCCGCAGCAATGCTTGTATTTCTTGCCTGAGCCGCAGGGGCAGGGGTCGTTGCGACCGACTTTCTTGCCTGCTACCACAGCCTGTTTTTTTTGTGGGGGCTCTTTTTTAATGCCAACATGATAGATGCTGTGGACAACATCATGCTGGATGTTAGCCAGGAGACCCTCGAACAGTAGGTGTCCTTCTTTTTTATAGACCACCAGAGGCTGCTGCTGAGCGGCAGCGCGCAGACCCACTCCCTGGCGCATATGCTCCATGGCGGTCAGGTGCTCCATCCATAACCTGTCAATAACACGAAGCATCACCAGGCGCTCTGCCAGGCGCATATTATTGGTGCCTAATTCCTGCTCCCGCTGATTATAAAGTTCTGCGGCATGAGCGCATAGCTTTTCTGTGGGCTGCTTGCCGTTTGTCTGAGATTGGCTTGCTCCACCGTCAATAAGTGACCGTTCTACCGGGAGAATACGCGAGATATCCTCAAGTAAACCGGATGAGTCCAGTTCACCCAGCCTGTGGTCAAAGTGGGCATCTACCAGGCTGTTGATTTCCACTTCAACCATGGATATTATGTTTGCCTTAAGGTCTGCGCCTGTGAGTATTTTCTTTCTTTCACTGTAAATTACCTCGCGGTGCTTGTTGATAACATCGTCATATTCCACCAGGTGTTTACGCATATCGAAATGGTAGCCTTCTGTTTGCACCTGGGCGTTTGTTATGGCCTTGGTGACCAGCGGATGTTCGATAGGGGTATTCTCATCCATCCCTGCCCATTGCATAAATCCTTTGACGCGGTCGCCGCCGAACCGTCGAACAACATCATCCTCCAGGGAAGCATAGAAGCGAGAGCCGCCAGGGTCTCCCTGCCTTCCCGCTCTTCCTCTAAGCTGGTTGTCAATACGCCTTGCTTCGTGATGCTCGGTGCCAATGATGTGAAGTCCACCAAGCTCGATTGCCTTATTGTGCTCCTCGAGCCATTCCTTTTGCTGGCGCTCTTGAGGATTGCCGCCAAGAATGATATCCACACCACGCCCAGCCATATTAGTAGCTACAGTCACCGCCCCCAGCCGCCCCGCCTGGGCGATGATAACTGCTTCCTTTTCGTGATTCTTGGCATTCAACACCTGGTGGGGTATACCTTGCCTTTTCAACAGGTCACTCAGGTACTCCGATTTCTCAATGGAGACTGTACCTATAAGGATTGGTTTTCCCTGCTTGTGCAATTGCTCGACCTCCCTCACCACAGCTCCGAACTTGGCTTTCTCATCCTTGTAAATCTGGTCAGTATACTCGGCACGAGCCAGCGGCTTGTTTGTAGGTATGACTACTACTTCCAATTTATAAATCTTATGGAATTC
>CAZCKW010000041.1:0-6204 GCA_964499375.1 uncultured Dehalococcoidales bacterium | reverse complement strand
TTTTTCAGCATCTTTTCTGCATTGGTAATGCCCGTTTCGGTAAGGCTGGCGGTACGTGTTCTCTCATCAATGGAGTAGTCTTCGTCTTTTTGAAGTCGGGAAACCAAACGGGCGAAGGTATAATATTTCTGGGTGGCTTCCTCGGCAGCTCCACTTATGATTAGCGGGGTACGGGCTTCATCGATGAGTATGTTATCAACCTCGTCAACGATGGCATAGCTGGGGGGGCGCTGAACACACTGGGATAAATCCATGACCATGTTGTCCCGGAGATAGTCAAAGCCAAACTCGTTGTTAGTGCCATAGGTTACATCCGCTTCATAAGCCTGGTGGCGTGTGATGGGGCGGAGGGAGTTCCATTTTTCATCTTCTGATTCGTATTCGGGGTCGTAGATATACGATGGCGATGGATGGTCAGGGTTTTGCATAGAGTGAATGCAGGCAACGCTTACTCCCAGGGCATGAAAGATAGGTCCCATCCAGTGGCAATCGCGCTTGGCCAGATAATCGTTGACGGTGACTAAATGGCAGCCCTGTCCGGCGAGAGCGTTAAGGTAAAGGGGAAGGGTAGCCACCAGGGTCTTCCCTTCACCGGTCTTCATTTCGGCTATTTTACCCTGGTGGAGGACAATTCCCCCCATCAACTGGACATCGAAGTGTCGCTGGCCTATGGTACGTTTGGCGGCTTCCCTGACCATGGCATAGGCTTGTGGTAAAAGCTCGTCCAGGCTTTCGCCGTCCTTCAATCGGACCTTGAGCTCGTCTGTTTTAGCTCGAATCTCAGCATCGGTAAGCTTTTCAAATTCTAGCTCCAGTGAATTTATGCGGTCAACCGAAGGGTGAAGGTGTTTTAGCTCCTTCTCATTAGAATCAAGTAGACCGCCTATCCACTTAAACATTCTCTATAAATCCTAAAATTTAATTCCTGATCTCCAAACAAGTTTAAAAATTTCAATACCTAAAATTTAAAACCCTTATATTTTGGTCATTGCGGTTTTAGACTTTGCTATTGTTTGGCATTTCGTGCCTGGGATTTCGTATTTCCACGTTCCTTTTTTATCTTCGGTGGACTTGTTACTCGAACATGGCTCCTATAGACAAACCAGCGTGGATGCGATGGATGGCCTCCCCGATGAGAGGAGCTATAGGCAAAACAGTAATCTTATCTAGCTTCTTACTTTCGGTAACAGGTATAGTATCGGTAACCACCACCTCTTTTACCTGGCTGGAGGCGATTCTCTGTGTGGCCGGACCTGAGAATACGGGATGAGTACAACAGGCATAAACCTCAGTAGCGCCATTATCTATAAGAGCATTAACTGCATTGATTAGAGAGCCGGCGGTATCAATCTCATCATCGACAGTCAGTGCGCGCATTCCCTTGACATCACCTATGATATTGAGCATTTCAGTGCCCCCACCATTTCCCATGCGCCTCTTCTCGATGATGGCCAGGGGTGCATCAAGCCTGGCGGCTACATCGCGGGCTCGCTTGGAGATGCCGATATCAGTAGCTACTACTACCAGGTTATCAAGTGCTTTTTCTTTAAAATACTGGGTACAGGTGGGCAGGGCAGTTAGCTCATCAACAGGTATGGTGAAGAAACCTTGAATTTGGGCGGCGTGGAGGTCCAGAGTAAGTGCCCTGTTAGCTCCCGCTGTGGTAATCAGGTCAGCAACCAATCGAGCCGTGATTGGCACTCGCGGCTGGTCTTTCTTATCTGTTCGCCCATAGCCATAGTAGGGGATAACAGCAGTGATTCGCCCTGCCGAGGCTCTCCTGAAAGCATCGAGCATGATGAGAAGCTCAACCAGGCTTTTGTTAACCGGTGAGCTAATAGGTTGAATAATATAGACATCTCGCTCACGGACGAGCTCCAGTATGTTGACAAAGATATTCTCATTGCTGAATTCAAAAACATCAGCTTTACCCAGGGATATGCCCAGGTGGTCGCATACGGACTTCGCTAAAGCAGGGTGGGCGTTGCCGGTAAATACCTTGAGTTCATCCATGTCGTGTTACCCCCTTCAGATATGAAAGTGCTGAGTTAATTATAGCACTATGCTATCTCCATTTCCTCAGGGTAGGCGTATTTGAAAAAGCGAGAGGTTTTAACGGAAATTAACTCCGGCTTATCCCGGAGAACGAGGAGCCTTCATTATTAGGGAGCAAACCGTTGCTATAAAGAGACCCACTGCCGCTGTTATAATGGCGATATCGTAGCTGCCTGTTATATCAGAAACATAGCCCGCCAGCAACGGACCAATCGCTCCACCGATGCCAAGAGGTATGGTTAACATGCCCAGTATACTGCCGTAAGATTTTTCACCGAACCAGTCTCCTATTGCTGCCGGGAACAGGGGAATACAGCCGCCGTAGCCAAAGCCAAAAATAATTGAGAACAGGTATAGCTGCCAGGGCAGTCTTACTTCCATCAGCCACAGCATCATGACAGCCATCAAGAGGAAGGAGATGAAGAAAGATACCTTTGTGCCAATTCTATCTGAGAGGATGCCCATTGCTACCCTGCCAAAGATGCTGGCTCCACCTATAAAGCCAATGGCAGAGGCGGCAGACATCTCTGCAATACTAAAATCAATGGCATACGCTTTTAAGTGGACCAGCACCATTTGAGTGGCGAAAGGGTAGAAAGTATGCATTGTGGCTAACAGCCAGAATGAGGTTGTCGAGATTGCCTGTTTGAGCGAGAAATCCGCTGTGCTGGGCAGTGATTTATCGTGCTGTTTGTTTTCGTCAGCTATTTTCTCCATACCATAGGGCAGGAGCCCCTTTTCCGATGGTTCGAGTCTCATCAACCTGGAAAGGGGAATACCTATGACTGCAAGAAGACCAGCCAGTATGAGGTAAGAAGGCCGCCACCCAAAGTTGGCTATAAGAGTCTGGGCAAGTGGTGCCATGGCCAGGGTGCCTATTCCTATTCCAGCCACGGTAATCCCCAGCGCAGTCCCTCTCCTCTTAACGAACCAGCGGGGTATGGTTGAAATTATGGGGACAATACAGAAGCCCACTCCTGTTCCTATTACGATGCCGTAGAACACATAAAGCTGCCAGGGAACGCTTATGATGGACATCAGAGCATACCCTACGCTCATAGCAATAACGGATATCATGAGCGTAAACCTGGGACCATGCCTGTCGTTTAGACTGCCCGCGATAAAGCCGAGAACTCCCTGCCAGAGAAAAGCCAGGGAATAAGCCCCCGAGACCAGTGCCCTGGTCCAGTGCAAGTCTGTGCATAACTCGGTGAGAAAGACCCCGTAGGAATACTGACAACCAAACTCTACGATTAAAATCAAGCATCCAGCGGCTACTACTATCCAGCCATAGAAAATCCCGGTTTTTAATTTACCGCTCATGTGGGTGCTTCATCTTGAGCCAGTATAACAGTTTTAACTACGGCTGATTAACAAGGGGGAGGCAGTTTAAGGGAAACGTTGCTTCAGGCTTGTTTTGGGAACTGGGGTGCCTTGATCACTAAGGAGCAGCCCATGGCTGTAAACAGCACCACTGCCGCTATTATGATGGCAATATTATAACTCCCGGTGGTGTCATAAACATAGCCAGCAAGTAACGGGCCAATCGCTCCACCGATGCCAAGTGCTATAGTTAGCATTCCCAGGATACTGCCGTGGGACTTTTCCCCGAACCAGTCACTGATTACTGCCGGGAAAAGCGGGACACAGCCACCATAGCCAAAGCCAAAAATAATTGAGAAGAGGTAAAACTGCCAGGGCTGCCTTGCTTCCAGCAGCCATAGCATCATGACAGCCATTAAGAGGTATGAGACGACGAAAGATGCCTTTCTGCCAATTCTATCTGAGAGGCTGCCTATTATTATCCTGCCACCTGCGCTGGCTCCACCTACAAGGCCAATAGCAATAGCGGCAGTCATCTCTGCAATACTAAACTCAATGGCATACGCTTTTAAGTGAACCAGAACCATCTGGATGGCGAAGGGATAGGAGGCGTACATCAGGGATAGCATGCGGAACTGGGTTGTCGATATTGCCTGTTTAAGTGAGAAATCCGCCGTGCTGGACAGGGGTTGAGAATACTGTTTGTTTTCGTTAGCCGTATCCTTAATGCCATCGGGCAAGAGTCCCTTTTCCGATGGTTCGAGCCTCAGCAACCTGGAAATAGGAAGGCCTATGACCAGGAGGAGGCCGGCCAAAATAAGGTAAGAAGTGCGCCAACCAAATTCGGTGATGAGAAATTGGTTAAGGGGTGCCATCACCAGGGTTCCTAGTCCTATTCCAGCCACGGTAATCCCCAGCGCGGTCCCTCTCCTTTTAACAAACCAGCGGGATACGGTTGAAGTTATCGGGACAAAGCAGAAGCCAAATCCCGTACCAACAATGATGCCGTAGAAGACAAAAAGCTGCCAGGGGGCGCTTATGATGGACATCAGAGCATAACCTGCACTCATAATAATAAGAGAGAGCATGAGCGTAAATCTGGGACCATGCCTGTCATTCAGGCTGCCTGCTATAAAGGAGAGAACTCCATGACAGATGTAGAACAGGGAATAAGCTCCGGAGACTGTTGTTTTTGTCCAATCCAGGTTTTGGCAAAGCTCTGTTAGAAAGACCCCGTAGGAATACTGAGAACCAAATTCCACGAATAAAATCAGGCAGCCAGCAGCTACTATTACCCAGCCGTAGAAAATCCCGCTTTTGGGTTTATTGCTCATAAACTATTCTCGCGTGAGGGGTAGTATTAATTATAAGCATACCGGTTTGCTAAATTAAGGAAACGCCAGGGGGCAGGCTATCCCTTTTGGGTAAAATATCTGCCTAAGCTATCCCGGGCACAGGGAAGTGCTGGCACATTTCCTCTACTTCTCCACGAACCTGTTTCTCAATACGCTTATCATTCGGATGGGAAAGCACCCGCAAAATAAGAGAGGTAAGATGCTTCATCTCTTCTATGCTAAATCCCCTTGTGGTTACTGCTGGTGTGCCCAGCCTGATGCCACTGGTAATAAGCGGTGGCCTGGGGTCAAAAGGAATGGCATTTCTGTTTACCAGGATGCCGGATGCTTCCAGCGATTCTTCGGCATCTTTGCCGGTTATTCCAATTGGCGAGAGGTCGACCAGGACGAGGTGGTTGTCCGTTCCACCGGAAACAAGGCGTAGCCCTTGCCTTTGAAGCTCGGTAGCTAAAGCCCTGGCGTTACTGATAACTGATTGCTGGTAGTCGATAAATTCGGGCTGCATGGCTTCAAAGAAGCAGACAGCCTTGGCTGCAATAACATGCATCAGTGGGCCACTCTGTATGCCGGGGAAAACTGCGGCATCAATGGCCGAGGCCAGGTTTTTATTACATAAAATGAACCCCCCCCGAGGTCCTCGCAGAGTCTTTTGCGTGGTAGAGGTGACTACCTGGGCATGAGGGACAGGGGAGGGATGAAGTCCAGCAGCCACTATTCCTGATATGTGAGCCATATCAGCCAGCAGTTTTGCCCCGACCCTGTCGGCTATATGGCGAAAGCGCTCAAAGTCGATAATTCGAGGATAAGAGCTTGCACCGGCTATAATTAGCTTTGGCTGGTGTTTTAGTGCCAGTTTTTCTATTTCATCATAGTCAAGCATCTCGGTTTCACGATTTACACCATAGCTGACGGATTTGTACCACTTCCCTGAGAAGCTTGCCCTGGAACCGTGGGTAAGATGCCCGCCATCTCTGAGGTTCAGCCCCATGATGGTATCGCCCAGTTCCAGCAGGGCTAAATAAACAGCCATATTAGCCTGGCTGCCACTATGAGGTTGGACATTGGCATGCTCGGCTTTAAATAGCCTTTTTAACCTCTCAATAGCTAAATCCTCGAGTTCATCTATATGAACACAACCGCTATAATAACGGCGTCCTGAGTAACCCTCGGCATACTTATCAGTCATGAGGCAACCTTGAGCTTCCAGTAAGGCGCGGTCGACATGATTTTCGGAGGCAATGAGGTCTATGGTATTTGCCTGCCTTTTTGCTTCTGACTCTAAGATTTGGGCTATTTCCCTGTCACGCTGTGCTAAAAAAGAGGTTGCTTCTGTTTTCATAATTTTGTCATGATACTACTTCCATCCGCTATCGGTCAATGCGTTGTACACGTCCACATGATCAGTGACACTCTGCCTCCTCTACTGTCGTTGCGAGGGGCGCTAGCCCCGAAGCAATCTCCACACCTCACG
>CAZCKW010000040.1:0-9011 GCA_964499375.1 uncultured Dehalococcoidales bacterium | reverse complement strand
AAAGGTAATGGGTGGATTGCTGAGAAATTTGAAAAAGCACGCTCGCTAAATAAGCCCAGTCAATTATATTCCCTTTATCTATGCCTTCTTATTTACCATCTCCACACCAAGGAAAACGAGCAACTCATTAACCGCCTTAACATATCAACTAAGTTGGCCCAAGCGCTTCGTGATACGCTTCGACTGAAGAGTCAACTCTGCTTGTTAGATAAACCCTGTATTAGACATAACGAAATTTACCACTTGCTACACAAGTATAGCCTGTTAGCCATCCAGGTTAACGTTATAGCCTCAGAATCTGGAGCAGCATGTTCCAATCTTGACCTATTTTTAACAAGGCTACGTTATGTAAAGACGTCGCTCAATGGAGAAGATTTAATAAAACTTGGCATCCCTGCTGGACCGGAACTGGGTAAGATTCTTCAGATATTACATACGGCGAAATTGAATGGTTTGGTTAGAACTAGAGCGCAAGAGGTAAAGTTAGCACTATCACAAAAACACTAGAAGGGCAGGAGAATAAAAGATACCAACCAGTTATCCCTTTAAATAGCAGACGCTACATAGCATTCTAACCCCTGCCTCTTTAGTCGTAAAAACAGGCTATCAGCTTCATCCTTACTATTAACAAGAGTGAAAAGACATGGTCCAGAGCCAGCCAGACTAATATTTGATGCGCCAGCTTCCTCAAATCTTCTTTTATATTCACCAAGCTGAGGAAAGAAGTTTGGAGCTACTTTTTCAAAAGCATTGAACATAAGACAGGGCTCAATTGCCTTACCCTGCATTAGAGGCAACAAGGCAGCATGAATAAATTCTCCCCCGGTAAAATAACCCTTATTCAAGCTACCATAAAGCTGCTTTGTCTTGTTCTCTATTTTGGGTATAGGCGGTACCATCAAGACAAACCAGGCCGGACATAAGGATGGTAGCGGGGTTATCTTTTCCCCTTTCCCCTCCACCAATGCTGTACCTCCATAAACAAAGAAGGGTACATCTGAACCCAGTTTAAATGCCAGACAGGCTAATTCAGGGACTGACAGTTCCAACTTCCAAAGCTTATTAAGTGTTAGGAGAACGGCAGCAGCATCACTGCTCCCACCACCCAATCCCACCCCCCAGGGTATATTCTTGTGAAGCTCAACCCACACCCCTTTGTCACATCCCACAGTTCTTTTAAGAAGCATGGCCGCCTCGGTTGCTATATTGTTAGGTTCCAGGTTCAGTTCACTGCATTTAAGAGATATCCCATCTGACAATTTGAATCTGAGCACATCGTACAGGCTTATTGTTTGCATAACGCTGTAGATCTGGTGATAATCGTCATCATATTTACCCAGGATTTCGAGAACAAGGTTAATTTTAGCTGGCGCATAAACCGTTAGCATGATGACTTTTCCCTATAAGGTGCAAAAACCTCCCATAGCCTTTTCCATTCCTCTAATGTAAGTGTTTCGGCACGTCTTTTAGCTTCTATACCAGCCTCTTCCAGCAACGAGACAGTCTGGCTACCCGACAATCCCACAGCCTTGGCCAATGCGTTACGAAGCTGCTTGCGAGGTGCACTAAATCCACAATTGACTATATCAAAAAAACCTTCGATATTAGATACCTCGATAGGTGGTTTGGGATAAACATCGAGGCGTAAAATAACTGAATCAACTTTTGGTGGTGGATAGAAACTATTTGCTGACACATATTTTATAACAGTCGGTTTACTATAAAATTGACTGTTAACGCTGAGCAAACTCATCTTTCCGGAGGTAGCTGCTATAGCCTCTCCGACCTCCTTTTGCACCATTACCACCATTAACGAAGACTTCTGTGAAGCCTCCAGGAAATGACGAACAACTGGCGATGTTATGTAATAAGGAAGATTAGCCACCACCTTATAGTTTCGAGCCAGCTCAGGTGTAGCAAGATAATTCCCCAGAATCTGACGTGGGGTAACCTTGAGTATGTCAGCATGAATAACTTTAACATTACCCAAGTAAGCCAATTTCCTTCTCAGTATATTGACCAGCCTGCCATCAATCTCCAGCGCGATAACCTCATTTGCCACCTCAGCCAGCCTTCTGGTTAATATGCCCAAGCCTGGACCTACCTCAACCACAACATCACTATGGCTAAGTTCAGCTGTAGATACAATGCACTCTAAAATATCTTCATCTATCAGGAAATGTTGCCCCAACCTCTTTTTTGCCTTTAAGCCAGACTGGCGGAGTAAGGCTTTAACCTGAGTTGCCATATCTTCCTTCATATCAATATTAACCACAGATAAACAAGCATGTTACTGTGATCAAGACACCAACGAATTCGCAAAAACGATAATCATATTATAGTAGCCACAGAGGAAATTAAAGAAATCAATATAATCCTTTGATAGTCATTAAGGCCGTGCACCTGCCCTCGATTTCTACCTTATAAGCGGCTTTCGCCTGCAAGCTCCAGCCAGGCGATTCCACATCACCCAGAGGTTACTATTTACCGCTGCTTCCTTCCGGACCTGACGGGGTTCATAGCCCTCCGCCGTGTAGAACCCAACTATCAACACCGCTCAACAAAAGCAATCCCATAAGTTTAAAACCTCAAGCAGGGATTCAGCCCCGCTATAGCGGGTTTCGGGTACAGGGCACCGCTAGCTCCCCACCTAGCACGGCCTTATTAGCATATTACCAATAATAACTCGCCATATCAACCTCAGAAGCATATAATAATACGATTTTATTGGCGATACGAATAACAAGACCTATAGGTTAGTCTGATTTTGAACGCTATAGACTTAAAAAAGTTCTTGTTGACTTATGTAGTGCGTAATATATGACTAAGAAATACGATGTTATCATAGTCGGTAGTGGTCCAGCTGGCATATTCGCCAGCCTGGAACTGTGTGATGCTGGCCTCGATGTTTTGCTGTTAGACAAAGGAAAGGAAATTGATGCTCGTATCTGTCCCATTCAAAAGGGGAATGCGCAATGTATGCTTTGCTCTCCTTGTCATATGGTAAGCGGTTTCGGAGGCGCTGGGGCTTTCAGTGATGGTAAACTGACTTTATCCACTGAAGTTGGTGGTCGACTCAAAGAGCTTATTGGCCCCGATCAAACTGGAGCACTTATTGACTATGTTGATAGCATTTATGTCAAATTTGGCGCTCCGCATAGAGTTTATGGGTTGGGAGAAAAGATAGCTGCATTGGAACAGCAGGCTATCTTAGCCGGACTCAAATTAACTTCAGTTAAATTACGCCACATGGGGACAGAAAATTGCCGCCAGATATTAGAAACCATGCATAAATACCTGACACCTAAAATTGATATTAAGCTAAGAACGGAAGTTAAAAGCATCATAACTGAAAATGGTCTGGTCAAAGCTATTGAAACAAGCAATGGAGAACGATTCGAATGTTCATACTTGATCTTAGCACCAGGGAGGGAAGGATCTGAATGGCTAACCAGTGAAGCCATAAAGCTCAAACTCAGGCTCAATTCCAATCCTATTGATGTTGGTGTGAGGGTAGAGGTACCATCAGCAGTCATGGAAGAACTAACCTCAGTTCTATATGAAGCAAAACTTGAGTTTTACTCCAAAACTTTCGATGACAGAGTCAGAACATTCTGTATGTGTCCAGGAGGAGAGGTTATCATGGAATCTACTGGAGGATCTGATCCTGTTATCACAGTAAACGGTACCGGTTATGCTGAGAAAAAAACAGGAAATACCAATTTTGCGATTTTAGTGAGCACAACTTTCACTGAGCCATTCCATGAGCCAATCGCTTATGGCAAATATCTGGCACGTTTAGCCAATATTCTCAGTGGCGGCGTTCTAATTCAGCGATTGGGGGATTTAATGGAAGGTCGACGCTCTACCGAAGCTCGCCTAGCACGCAGCCTGATACAGCCAAGCTTGAAAGCAGCAACCCCAGGGGATTTAAGCTTCGCCCTTCCTTTTCGGTACCTCAAAGGAATAGTGGAAATGATCCAGGCTATGGACAAATTATCTCCGGGTGTCGCTTCACCTCACACACTGCTATATGGAATAGAGGTTAAATTTTACTCCAGCCAGCTGAAGTTGACTCCCTGCCTGGAAACTGAAATTACCAACATGTTCGCTGCTGGTGATGGTGCTGGCATAAGTCGAGGCCTGGTTCAGGCATCAGCTTCAGGAGTTGTGGTAGCCAGAGAAATATTAGGAAGAGCAGGTAAAAATTAATAATTGCCTGCTGTTCCCACGTCGCTATGCTCTTGGCAAGATGACCTCATTAAATTTTCAGCATTGATTTTAGCTTCAGTGTCGCTCCCTAATAAAGAGAAGTTAGCTTGACCGAAAGTCTCTCTCTTGCTAAACTGGGCTAGTGCTACCAGGTAAACAAGCAAGTGAGTCTCCAGAATCCTACAGCAAAGGTCTGGTGGAAATTTTCACCGGCGATGGAAAAGGGAAAACAACAGCCGCTCTAGGAGTAGCACTCAGAGCCCTAGGGCATGGATTAAGAGTATTTTTCGTTTATTTTATGAAAGGCAATTACCCCTATGGAGAACAGAAAACTGTCTGTCAATCAGCCAATATCGAATTCGCCAGGTTCGGACAGTTAAGCTTTACTGACCCGAATAATGTAACCCAGGCTGAGAAAGAAGAGGCTGAAAAAGCATTGGAGGCAGCTAGAAAAGCTATCTTCAGCAACAATTATGACGTGGTAATCCTCGATGAAGTTAATGTAGCTGTAGCCTGGAAACTCATTGACATCAACAAGGTAATAAAGCTAATACATGAAAAACCAGATAAAGTAGAGCTTATTCTCACGGGACGCTATGCAGATGATAGACTCATAGACTTGGCTGATCTGGTAACTAATATGACTAAAGTAAAGCATCCCTATGACAAGGGAATTCTATCCCGTAAAGGCATTGACTATTAATTAAAGGAGGACACGATGGATATTACTTTAAGTACCATTAAAGCTGATGTTGGCGGCTATGTGGGACACTCCAGCTCCCACCCTGATGTAATACAAAAAGCCAAGGAAGCCCTGGCACATGCCAAAGAGCAAGGACTACTCATCGATTACTATGTAACCACCTGTGGTGATGACCTTCAACTGATAATGACCCATCAAAAAGGTGAAGAACACGAGCAGATCCATAAACTGGCCTGGGACACTTTCGTGGAATGCACTAATATAGCCAAGAAATTGAAGCTTCATGGTGCTGGACAGGACCTATTAGCCGACGCTTTCTCTGGTAATGTCAGGGGCATGGGACCTGGCGTGGCCGAGATGCAGTTTGCCGAGCGCCAAGCTGAGACTATAATTATTTTCATGGCAGATAAGACAGCCTCAGGCGCCTGGAATTTGCCACTATACAAAATTTTCGCCGACCCCTTTAACACCATCGGGCTGGTAATCGCATCCAATATGCATTCCGGTTTCAAATTTGAGATTCACGATGTTCTACATTCAAAGAAAATCACCCTCAATGCCCCCGAGGAAATCTATGACATGCTCATTCTCATGGGCGCACCAAGTCGCTATGCTGTTAAAGCGGTGTATCATAAAGATAGCGGAGAAATTGCCGCTGCCTCTTCCACCCAGCGTTTATCCCTCATTGCCGGCAGATACGTAGGTAAAGACGACCCTGTATGTGTTGTCAGATGTCAGGGCAAGTTCCCCGCCGTTGGCGAAGTACTGGAGCCCTTTGCCTCACCCAACATAGTGGAAGGTTGGATGAGAGGTTCTCATCATGGCCCGTTGATGCCAGTCGCCTTTCATAACGCAAAATGTACTCGTTTCGATGGTCCTCCGAGGGTGATAGCTGCTGGCTTCCAGATAGCGAATGGCATGCTTATCGGTGCCAACGATATGTTTGACGATATTGCCTTCGACTTAGCACGTAAGCAGGCAAATGAAATAGCTGACTACTTACGCCGCATGGGGCCTTTCGAACCACATCGTCTGCCACTTGATCAAATGGAATATACCACCATGCCAGAAGTGAGCAATAAACTGGCCTCAAGATTTCAGGATATTTAACAGGTAACAATGCCCATTCTCCTGTTAGCTACCACCAACCCGGGGAAGATCAGGGAATATCGCCTTCTCCTCAATGGCCTTGGCTATCAAATAACAACGCTTGCTGAACAGGGAATAACACAGGTTATTACTGAAGCAGGAAATAGCTATGAGCAAAACGCAAGACTAAAAGCCATTTCCTATGCTAAATTGAGCCAACTTACTACCATTGCCGATGACTCAGGACTTGAAGTAAGTGCTCTGGGCGGCGAACCTGGAATCCATTCAGCTCGCTTCGCCGGTGAACATTCCACAGACACAGATAAGATAAAAAAGCTCCTGACCAAACTCGATGGCATTCCCTGGGAAAAGCGCACTGCCTGCTTTAAATGTGCTATTGCCATAGCTACTCCGGAAGGTCAAACAGAGTTATGTTACGGTCAATGTTGTGGCATAATCGCCTTTGAGACTATTGGGGAAAGCGGATTCGGCTACGACCCCGTCTTTTTTCTCCCTGGTCTGGGCAAAACCATGGCCGAACTTTCTTTAAAGGAAAAAAACCAAATTAGCCATCGGGCCCAAGCTTGCCAGAAAGCAAGGCAATTATTAGAACGATTCTACAACCAGACCCATTGACCATTATAATCGTCAAGTGTATACTTTTACCTACATATAATACGCCGGAGGTATCTTATGAAGCTATCTTGCCTTCAAGAGAATTTAAACAGGGGAGTAAGTACGGTAGGTAGAGCCGTAGCCACCAGGTCTACATTGCCTATCACCCAGAATATCCTTTTAGCCACTGAGCAATCACGTCTCAAGCTAGCAGCCACCAACCTGGAAATGGCTACTACATGTTGGATTGGCGCTAAAGTGGAACAGGAAGGTACTATAACCATTCCAGCTAGATTGCTCATAGACTTTGTTAATTCTTTGCCCAATGACCAAATTGAAATCACCCTACCAGCTAATAGCCACACCTTAGAACTCAAAAGCGGGCGCTTCCAAGCTCATATCAACGGCATTGACGCTGAAGATTTCCCACCTATCCCCGAGGTAAGCGATGGCATAACCACCAACATTGAGGCAGCCGCTCTTAGAGAAGGAATCGCACAGGTTGTCTTTGCTGCTGCAACTGAAGAATCTCGCCCTGTATTAACCGGGATTTGCACTGAGTTTGAGAACGAGCAGCTTAACCTGGCAGCCGCTGATGGCTTCAGGCTGGCTGTTCACAAAACGACTCTCGGTACACCAATCAGCCAGAAAGCAACGGTGATTATCCCGGCAAGAAGTCTTAATGAGCTACTTCGCCTTATTGCTGACCAGGAAGAGCCAGTTGAAATCATCACAAACCAGCAAAAAAGTCAGGTGCTCTTCCGCCTTAAAAACGCCGAATTGGTCTCACAACTTATTCAGGGTTCCTTCCCGAACTACGCCCAGGTTATTCCCCAGAGCTATACCACCAGAGCAGTGGTAGACATCAACCAATTTCTGCAGGTTACCAAAATGTCTTCCATCTTTGCCCGCGACGCCAGCGGCATAGTCCGTTTGGTTATCACCCCCGGTGACGACCTCACTCCAGGTAAGATAACTGCCTCAGCTCAAGCCGAGGAAGTTGGCGGCAATGTTAGTGAAATCGATGCACTGGTTGATGGAGAAGAAGCCAAAATCGCTTTCAACGTGAAATATCTTTCCGATGTCCTGAGCGTCCTTCACCAATCCCAAGTTGCCCAAGTTGCCCTGGAAGTTGCTACACCATCAAGCCCAGGAGTCATCCGTCCTATAGGTACAGACAACTATACGCATGTAATTATGCCGATGTTTGTCCAGTGGTGAGTAGGCACGAATCAGACTTAATCACGCTTGGGTCAAGGTAGCCTTTGATGTCCGCACCTTCGGGAGTAGGTTGTTCAGTTAATACCCTATGCAAATCGATAGTCTTCCCTTTATATTTTCGCACTTTGTAAAAACTACGCATCTTTTCAAGTGTAATGTTAGCGTGTTCGAATGCTGTCCGCATGGCTATAGCCAAAAATAGCCAGACATGCTTTTCACTAGGGATTACCCTACATCTCCCTTTGTCTAAGTCAGATTCACGATTAAATCCAACTTTAATATATTCTAGAATTAAAGAATATGCCTATATCAATAACTCAGAAAATACACATTCGGTTGCTGATTAACCGTTTTTGGAGTATTCTACTCAATATTATGACAAGTTGGTTAAAACATTGGGGGATAGCTTTCTTTGGTGGGTTTGTCTATTTTTGTTCATTTGCTCTAAACAATCCTTGCAATGCTAAAACTGAATGGGTCATAGCTATAATTTGCCTAACAATAGCTATTTACCAATGTATTACTGGATATCGTCTTGCAGAATGGGAAGAAAATCGAAAAGAATTAGAAAAGGAAGCTATTGGTGAACCACGTCCTAGTGACCCAATAGCTACTGTAATACACAAATTATTCAAGAATAAGAAGTAGGAATGTTTCTGAATTATTGATATAGGCATATTAAAGAAATCAAATTTGCCCTATCTGTATTGTCTCCATATTTAATAAAAATGCCTATCGGATTAACTCAGAAGCCCACTATATGCAGTGGGCCTTTCTGCAACCGTGACATTCTATATTTGTTTAGGGATACACTTTTGAAACTTATCACTTCTGAGAATCTCCCTTATCAAACATTAACTGCTTAATATATTCGAGCCTACCTAATCCATACTTACAAGTCTCTACATAATCAGATTTATTAGCTTTTCTATAATCTAATCCCTCTTTGTTTTCAAACCAAAGTCCGTCATAGTCAGTATTTTGTAAAGTTTTTGATACATCTTTATACCAAATTTCAAATTTTAACTCAGCCGAAACTGCTCCCGTAGAATCCAATTGGGCATTCATCTTTTCTAAATTCACAAGTATTTCTTTACCATCTAGCAAGAGTTTACCTAAATCCAATTTAATATGAGAAGTCGATTGCTGGCGAAGAGGTTCTAGTTTCAGT
>CAZCKW010000039.1:6929-9047 GCA_964499375.1 uncultured Dehalococcoidales bacterium | reverse complement strand
TCATATAAGCCGGGGCTGTACTTCTTCCATTCCGGGTCGGTTGGGATGACGAAATATCCCTTTTCCTTTAGTTCTTCGTAGGATATCATGTTCTGTATGCCTGACAGATCGAAACCTGTCTTTATCCATTCCTCAATACTTTTACCCTCTGTATACTCCTTCAATAAACCCAGCTTCTCGGCTACCATGCAAGATATCTCGTAGTCGCTTCTAGATTCCCCTAAAGGTTCGATGCATTTTCTCTCATAAGCAACAACGTTAAACTGTCCGCTGAAAACATCTGCCCCTATGTCAGCTTCCTCAAACTTGGTATTTACCGGCAGTATTAAATCAGCAAACAGGCAATCGTTTTCCAACCAGGGGTGCTGGACCATAAAGAACTCTATCTTCTCGCTTCTCAGCGCTTTAATATAGGTATTAGCATCATTCCAGCATGTTGTCCAGGAAGGTGAATCAGACCATATCATATGTACCTCGGAGCAGCCCTCCGCGGGATATGTGTATTTCTTAAATTGATCTTCTACAGATTCCCTGGCTATCGTAGTACCATACCAGCTAATAGGCGAATTGAGAATAGCCTCGTGAATGAGATTCTTGGGTATTATCTGTTTTGGCAGGTATCCAAGGGTTGCTGATGCGGCCCATGCCCCACGATACACAGTCACCAGGTCTGGAATTACCATGGGCCTGGGCGTGGGATAGTCCTGCATATCACACCATAGCCCCCATTCCTGCATCTTAACTTGGTTACACCCTGGTTTACCTAATCCCTGCATAGCTAACAAGAAGACCTCCAGCCTTGCTGGTTCTGTAGAATATGGCCCCCTTATCTTGGAACCGCCATTACCAATTGCTATCGTTGTTCGCTTTGACGCCCATTCTTTTGCCAGTGCCTTAATTGTCCTTGCTGGTACTCCCGTTATCTCCGCAGCCCAGCCAGGCGTCTTGGGAATTCCATCCTCTTTCCCTAAAACGTACTCTTCAAATTTGTCGAACCCAAATGTGTGGGTAGCTACATACTCTTTATCATACGTTCCTTGAGTAATCCAGATATGAGCTATCGCCAACTGCAAGGCAGCATCTGTGTTAGGTCTTATAGGAATCCATCTATCAGCATGAACCGCTGCTCCGTAGTTCACATCGGGGCAGACATATATTGATTTTATTCCCAGCTTCTTGAACCAGTAGCAGAAGCGGCTCGCCATCTGTCCTCCCCACCCCCAGGGTGTTGTTTCTGGGTCGCATCCCCAAAATAGAATGAGCTCAGTATTTTCCCCTATATCAGACATCAAATTAGTTTGTGGTCGCTGTTGCCCCACTGGCTCCATTCCCCACACATGCTTTGCACCCCAATAGTATCCCTCCCAGCTGTCTGGATTTCTACATTGTGCTGTATAGCCTCCTAATAAGCTCAGAAGTTTCCTGTTACTCCCATGGGTACCATGTATCACTTTCGTTTCCCCATGCCCATCCGATTGGGAAAGTATCGCGTATGGCCCGTACTTTTCTACCACTCTTTTTATCTCGCCAACTATTATTTCTAGAGCTTCATCCCATGAAATCCTGATATAACCACTTTCCCCCCTGTTCTGCGTACATCTCTCGCCCTTGGGATCCCAATCAACCCTCTTTAATGGATATAGTATTCTATTGGGGGAGTAAACACGCTTCTTGTAGCCCAAACTGAGAGGTGGTATTAACGATTTCATGGTTGGTTCAAAAGCCTGTCCGCGCGCCTCTATCTTCCAGGGGTTGAATTCCTCAGGTTTATATTTCCAGTCATAGTGCAATGGCCTGATTCTGGCCAGTCTACCGTTTATAACGTCGGCTACCACGGTATTTGCATCGCGGACATTACCATTAAAACCCAATGCCTTTACACACTTTTCCTCATCGGCTTCCTGACCAAGTTTCTTTCTTGCTATCTTTTCCTGCTCCATCATTTTCAAATTCGGGTAGCATGTCAAAACATTAGTGACACCCCAATCTCCTTTTTAAATATTTAGTGCCTCGAGGTTTAGTTGACTGCTTCTAATTACATTTGCCCCTGGCATATCACCACGGGCCTGTTCACGAAGATGCTTGATTCGACCCGCCTGGAAATGGATTATAACTTTG
>CAZCKW010000039.1:0-6829 GCA_964499375.1 uncultured Dehalococcoidales bacterium | reverse complement strand
GGCCTGTTCACGAAGATGCTTGATTCGACCCGCCTGGAAATGGATTATAACTTTGCACTTGCCTCAAGTCAACAAAGAGTCTCTTCCTGTGCAAGATGAGCCTGACAGGTTAGGGCAACTCATTTACGATTGGGACATGCAGCTAATCATGAACGATAGGAATCTATAAACAATCGAACAAGTCAGACAATCTCAAGGAGGGAGTGAGGCGATTTATATAGCAAATGCGGGCTAATAACCGTATTTGTGCCATATATCCAGTGCTTTTTGTTGAACCTCGGCAGGATATGACTGTGCAAAAGAAACCCGTTTCGGCACATCGGCCGGGGCCCATTCCAATGGCCAGGTACAATCGAAGTAAACCCTCGCACCTAATCTACTTTGTCGTTCCTTCTCACTTAACCAAGGGACAATACTTATTACAGGAGAGCGTTCTAACCTGACAATTCCTCGCACCGGATGGCATTTGGTTATCAAGGCATGGGCCACCTCGCTCAAATTAAAGGGGTCTACATCATTGTCGACGATCACGACATAGGGTGTTTCATGGCCAATGCTGCCCGAAGCCCAGATCAAATGAGCAATATCCTCAGCTACCCCGGGATAATGCGTTTTATTGACTGCCACGATTGCCAACATATGTGTAGTGACCAGAGGCACAAAGACATCGCTCACAGGTTTCCCTTGCTCTCTCAGAAACTCCAGGATTTCTGCCGCTTTTGTCAGAGAGAAAACAGCGTTATCATCCACAGGGATACCGCAGCAACTGACAGCCAGTATTGGATTGTTCCTATGTGTAACCGCTTTCACTCTTATTAGAGGTCTGGGCTCTCTTTTACCTCCCATATAGCCGGTAAATTCTCCGAATGGGCCTTCATCCATGGTGTCATCAGTCCTGATTTCCCCCTCTATAACGATCTCAGCAGTTGCAGGGACCTCAAGGTCTACGGTTTCACACTTCACTAACTCTACAGGTTCTCCTCTGATACCTCCAGCAACCTCAGCCTCTGAAATTCCAGGCGGCATGGGGCTTGCCGCACACATAGTTGATATTGGCTCAACACCTATAGCAATAGCAACTTCCATCGGTTTGTTTTTGGGCAGATAGCCCCGACTGTATATAATCCAGAGGTGTTTAGCTAGAGAAGCCTGTAATATGCCCACGGCATTTTTGCTTTGTACCATATGCCGATACATCCCCCAGTTCACCCAATTACTCTCTAAATCTTTTGCGATAGTAACATGCCATGTACCAATATAGCGTCCACCATCACCTTCATGCTGCATAGGAACGGGAAATTCAAGCAGGTTGACCTCGTCACCTATATGAATATTCTCCTTGCACGGACCATCATTTACTAAGACTGGTTTTATTCGCTGCTGTCTTCTGCGGATATACTCTGCTATTAATTCTTTTGGATGGGTATCCGGTTTCAGGTCCATGCTAATTGCCATCCGCTTGAAGTTAGCCGCGCTATTGCCAAATAGCCTGTATCCCTGCGGATAACCCTTGATCTTTTGAAAAAATGGCGCTGGTAACCCCTGTTCTGCAGACCTGCGAAGAATAGCCCCAGCCTCCAGATTCCAATCAACCTCTTCCTCAATTCTCAGGGCTTCGCCCTCTTTTTCCAACTTGGCGATAAACTCTCTTACATCCTTAAATGGCATTTAAATTTTCCTCCTTTAGCAACATCATTATGTTCAATGTGAGTCTTTATCAACTTTTATTTGCCTTGTGTCTCGTTGAGTTTTGCATGGTTCTTGTAATAATCTTATCACCAATTTATCGCTATTTTCTACAATCTGCCTTATTTCCTCTTCGGTAACCTTATCCAGATGGATGCCCGCAATAACGCAAACCGGCCTTTTCATATGTTTACCTATTTGATATGCGGCTTTTTGAGCTACCGCATCGTCTTTATGGCCAAGCCTGGTAACCACTGATATAGAAACCCTGTCTTTATCATGGTCATAATCTGCTATAGCTACAGCACCTATATGAGCCTGCTCATTATGAATTAAAACTACCAGATCATCGCCCATATATCGTGCTGAGAGGTTGATTTTTGTCCTGCCTACTCCTGCACTTAACTTATAATCATCCATACAACACAAGCAGTCCCATTTCTTCGTTATTCGCTACGGGATCCTGACCATCTCTGAAATAGATTATGCTCAATTTCAAAGATATCTAACGCCTTACCAACTGTATGGTCAACAACATCTTGTATAGTATTCGGTCTGCAATAAAACGCTGGAACCGGAGGCATTATTATAGCTCCCATCTCTGTTACGCTTGTCATGTTCCTCAGATGACCGATATGAAGAGGAGTCTCTCGTAGCAGCAGTAGCAATTTTCTTCTTTCCTTTAGGGTAACATCTGCGGCACGAGTTAATAGATTATCACTGTAAGAATTCGCCAAGGCTGACAATGTTTTTATGGTACAGGGAGCGACGATCATACCGTCACGTTTAAAAGAACCACTGGAAAGACAGGCTCCAATATCATCGATGTCATAGTTGAAGTTTGCCAGTGCTTTTATATCTTCTATCCTCCAATCAGTTTCGAGTTCAATAGTCTTTTCCCCGGCATGGGAGATAATCAAATGTGTTTCAACTCCTTTTATACTCGAGAGTATTTGAAGCAATCTTATGCCATAGATAGTACCAGTAGCCCCTGTAATACCAATGATAATTATCATTTTTTATCCTTTCCGACCCATTCTATACTTTTTAATAACTTCGGTTTTTATTGGAGGTAAATTTGATTAACTCCTGGCGACACAACTTTATAAACCTTTTTTACGTATATGTCAATACGTGCTTTTTTGAACGATTGTCATGATTATTTTACGATTTTCCACCGTAAGCTCCTCCTCCGGTTATCCCGGCCTCTTTAAGTCCAGCTAAATCTCATTTCCCGCTAAGCCACACGACTTCATGAAAATATCAAGCATCTAAATTAAACCCAATAATTACCATAGACTCTAACGAATCCGTTGTGGCATACTTCATGATAACAATGCATTAGTCACTGGATAGCCATTCCAGATTGAGAACTATCCTATGTGGTTGCTCTATATTAGCTGTGCCTGGGTAGCTGGCATTTTTCTGGGCTCAAAAGCTAGCTTGCCATCGACTCTTATCCTGTCTGGAATTATTCCCTTCTTACTTATTCCTCTTTTCTCCAATAGTAGAAAACTTTTAATAATGGCTGGACTTTGCTTGCTGGCTTTCTTCGGCGGCTACTTATGCTATCCATCAAGCCCACCACAAATAGACGAGCATTCCCTGTGCTTCTATAACGATAAAGAACCAGTGCAAATTCAAGGCTTAATATCAGACGAACCTGACATCAGAGGTAAATTTTGTTTCCTGACATTTTCAGCCAGCGAAATTAATATAGCAGGCATAAAGAAAGAGGTCTCAGGAACTGCCCTATTACGAGTGCCCAGGTATCCTGCTTCCCGGTATGGTGATGTTCTCCAGGTAACTGGAGAACTGGAAACACCAGATCCGTTCAATGACTTCGACTATAAAAGCTATCTGGCACGTCAGGGAATTCACTCCATCATCTATTACCCCGAAATAGAGGTTATAGATAGTGGCAAAGGTTTAAAACCCCTGCAATGGCTCTATTCCTTGAGAGAGAACCTTTCTAATTCTTTAACCAGGGCTTTGCCCGAGCCACAGGGGTCGCTGGCTCAGGGCATTCTGCTTGGCAAGAGAGCCAACATACCTGATTCCCTCACTCAATCATTTTCCAGGACGGGGACTGCACACCTGTTAGCCATTTCTGGTTTACATATTGGCATCGTCATTGCTATAGTCCTTAGCTTCGGCATACTGATTTTTGGCAGGCAGCGCTCTATATATATCTGGCTGGCTCTTATAGTTACCTGGCTTTACGTCTTGCTGACCGGTATGCGTCCACCGGTAATTCGAGCAGCCATCATGGGAAGCCTCTTTTTACTGGCTGAATTTTTAGGAAGGCAGCGGGATGCCATCACTGCCCTGGCTTTTGCCGCCGCAGTGATGGTGGGTATTCAACCTTACATACTATGGAGCATTTCTTTCCAGCTTAGTTTCCTGGCTATGGCCGGACTTATCCTCCTCTACCCTTACTTTCAGTCGCAGGGAAGAAAAGGAGTTACTGACTTATCTGGAAATAGTAAAGCGATAACCAGCATAGGTAACATGGTGACTGATAGCTTTTCCGTTACCCTGGCAGCTATCATAGCAACCTGGCCACTTATAGCTTACAACTTCCATATTATCTCTCTGGTTGCTTTGCCAGCAACTTTTTTCTCCTTACTTTCCTTACCTGCCATAATCACTTCATCGGCGCTGGTTGCCCTGGTCGGGCTATTTGCTCCACTGATAGCTCAAATACTGGGCTGGCTAGCCTGGTTATTCCTGGGCTATTTGCTCCTGGTAATTCAAGTCTTCGACGCCCTCCCCCACTCCTCACTACCGGTGGATGCCATCCCCGTCTGGCAGGTGTGGGTATACTATGCTGGACTTGCTGTAGCCATAGCAATTCTCAATCATAGAAAAAAGTCGAGTAACCTTCTACCGAAACTGTCTGCGGAGAGCAAATGAAAATGGCTGGAGCTTCCGTTAAACCACGATTACCTATACCTAGAAAGTGGCTTATCTCAGTTCTTTTACTAGTATCGATACTCATCTGGGCGGCAGTTCTTACCATGCCGGATGATAAGCTTCATGTAAGTTTCCTCGACGTTGGCCAGGGAGATGCCATACTGATTCAAACGCCAGGTCATCAAAATATCCTGATTGACGGCGGGCCTGACCCTCAAAAGATAATTCTGGAGCTAAGTAGAAAACTTCCCTTCTGGGACAGGACGATCGATCTGATGGTATCCACTCAGCCTCAAGCCGACCATGTCACAGGTCTGGTGGAAGTGCTCCGGCGCTACAAGGTAAAGCAGGTCATTGAGCCAGGCGTTCCGTATTATTCTTCCATCTACCATGAGTGGCTCAATCTTATGAAAGACGAGAAAATCAAACATGATATCGCCATAGCGGGACAGGAAATAGACCTGGGTGACGACATTAAAATAGAGGTGCTTAACCCGCCGTCAGAACATTTCCAGGGAACCAGTCACGACGTTGATAACAATGGAGTGGTACTAAAGCTGACCTGGGGCAAAGTCAGTTTCCTGTTTACCGCTGATATTAGAGATGAGGCTGAGTTTGAGCTCGTCAGCCAGCGAGCCAGTCTGACAAGCACTGTGCTGAAAGTGGCCCATCACGGTAGTAAGACATCCACCTCCTCACAATTCCTGGCAGTGGTTGACACCGAAGTAGCTGTGATTTCAGTTGGAGCGGACAATTCCTTCGGGCATCCCAGTTCCGAGGTGGTGGAGAGATTAATTAGCAGGCTGGGCATAGAAAATATCTATCGAACTGACAGAAATGGGACCATTGAGTTCATTACCGACGGAGAGAGATTATGGGTAAAAACGGAGGACATTTCTAACGAGTCCTGACACATTAAGATCCCTCCCTTCTACTAAAACAATGAACAGTGATATACTTACCTGAACAGAAATGGCCAGGATAGACGGTAGAGAACATAATGAGCTACGCCCGGTGCATATAACGCTGGGCTACCAGAGCTTTGCTGAAGGTTCAGTCCTGATAGAACTGGGAAAGACAAGGGTACTGTGCTCTGTGAGCATGGAAGAAAGGGTACCCCACTTTCTCAAAGGCAGCGGCCAGGGCTGGGTTACTGCCGAATATGCCATGTTACCGCGCTCTACACTTACCCGCACGCCACGAGAAAAAACAGGGGGTAGAAACCAGGAAATCCAGCGCCTCATCGGTCGAAGCTTGCGGGCTGCAACCGATTTGCCAGCCCTGGGAGAGAGAACCTTCTTTGTAGATTGCGATGTACTGCAGGCAGATGGTGGCACTAGAACAGCAGCCATCACCGGTAGCTATGTCGCCCTGTTCCAGGCATTCCACAATCTGAGGAAACAGGGCGTTTTACCGTTCACGCCGCTACGTAGTATGATAGCGGCTACCAGCGTTGGCGTCGTAGATGACAGCATGTTGCTTGACCTCTGTTATGAAGAGGATTACCGTGCAGAAGTTGATTTCAATGTAGTTATGACCGATAAAAACGAGTTTGTGGAAATTCAAGGTACTGCTGAAGGTAAGCCCTTCTCCAAAGAAACCACCGAATTTTTACTTTCTCTAGCTCAGCAGGGAATAGAAAAACTGCTTCGCGTTCAAAAGCAAACGCTGAGGGGCTTAACCTAGGGGCGAGCCTGCCCACTCCCAAAAATAATCCACTTATAGCTGGTTAGTTCCCTGAGGGCCATGGGGCCGCGGGCATGAAACTTCTGAGTGCTTATACCTATCTCAGCGCCTAATCCAAACTGTGAACCATCAGTAAAACGAGTGCTGGCGTTGGCATAAACACAGGCAGCATCCACTTCATTGAGGAATCTCATCGCTGCCGAATAGTCCTCAGTGATGATAGCTTCAGAATGTCCTGAACCATATTTCTCGATGTGTTCCAGTGCATCATCCAGAGAATTAACCACCTTTATAGCTGCTTTTAACGATAAGTACTCCTTGCCCCAGTCTTCATCCACTGCCGGGACTAATCTCAATTCAGGGACAGGTTTGAGTATGCTGATAGCCCTCTCATCGCAATGCATTTCAACGCCGGCCCCGGCCCATTCCCTGGCAACAGAAGGTAGATAAGCCTGAGCCACCTTACTATGAACCAAAAGGCAATCCAGTGCATTGCATACAGTGGGACGCTGAACTTTGGCGTTATAAGCAATGGCTACAG
>CAZCKW010000038.1:0-9080 GCA_964499375.1 uncultured Dehalococcoidales bacterium | reverse complement strand
GGAGAGCGCGTGTCGCCTTTGGCGACCGTGGGTTCGAATCCCACCCTCTCCGCCACCCAGGAAGCTATACCCTTTGTCCCAGCAATAAAAGTAATTCCAGGCGGCTGATTGGAAAAAGCTCAGTACTTCATGAATTATATTTGACATGGTACAGGTAACTTATGAAGCTCAATCACATAACAATCAGAAATCCACAGGAGATTAAAATGTCCAGAACTCTAAAAGTTGGTCTAGCCTTAAGCGGAGGTTCCGCGCGCGGTCTGGCTCATATAGGGGTACTGAAAGCGCTGGAGGAGGAGTCAATACCAATTGACATGATAAGCGGCACAAGCGCAGGAGCGCTGGTGGGTGCCTGCTATGCTAAGGAGAGGAATACACGTGCTTTAGAGGAAATAGCATCAGGAATAGATTGGAGAAAATTGGTTCACCTCACCGATTTGAACCTGATAGTGCTATGGAAAGGCTTTGTACAGGGACAAAAAGTCAAATCATTTCTACACTCAATTCTGGGAGACGTGAAATTTGAAAATCTAGCAATACCACTGGCTGTTGTAGCTACTGATATTGATAGCATGGAGGAGATTATAATCACAGAAGGTTCAGTAATAGAGGCAGTTAGAGCGAGCATCTCCCTACCGGCGATATTCACACCGGTGAAATGGGAGAACAGGTTCCTGGTCGATGGTGGGGTAGTCAATCCTCTGCCTGCGGATGTTGTACGTAACATGGGAGCAGAAGTAGTTATCGCTGTTAATGTACTTGGTATAGGGCAACGAAGAAAATCTGTTAAATCAGATAAAGGGGAAAGCAAATTAGCGCCGGCTCACCAACCTGAAAATACGCACTCATTGGCGATCAAGAAAAGGGTTGATCATTTATTACGTGGGAATAAAGAAATAATCAAAATTATGTCGGAACTTTCCGCCGTAGCCAATACCAAAATCTATACCGGCAGAGGAAAGATAGACCCGCAAACACCAAATATATTCGATGTTCTGACGCAGTCAATACACGCAATGCAATATGAAATAACCAGATTGTCAACAAAATCGGCAGATATAGTTATTCACCCCGATGTAAGTCATATCGAACCATACGGATTCTATAAGGCGGAAGAGGCCATAGCACAGGGATATAAAGCCACCAGGGACGTAATGCCACAGCTGACAGCAATGATTCATTGTCCCTAGCTAGTGTCTGTGATAAGATTTCCTGACTATCATGCTAAACACCGACGAGTTGAAATACTGGGTAGGCTTTTCCCAGGTATCAGGGATTGGCCGTGTTAGAATTTCCCGGCTACGAGAGCACTTCGGCAACTTACAGGATGCCTGGAAGGCTACAGAAAGCGAACTGCAGCAGGCAGGACTTGATTCACGAAGCATAGATTCATTACTTCTGCTACGCCCTAATATTTCCCTCGATGCCGAGATGGAAAAATTGGAACGCTATAGGGTAATGGCACTCACCTGTGAAGACGCCTCTTATCCTCCCTCATTAAAGGAAATCTTTGACTACCCACCGGTGCTTTATATCAGGGGCAATATCCTGCCCCAGGACGAAATCCGCCTGGCTGTGGTTGGTACCCGCCGCCCCACTATCTACGGACGGCAGGTAACCGAGGAACTCGTTTCTGACCTGGTAAGGAGTAAAATCACTATAGTCAGCGGATTGGCCAGAGGAATCGACTCCATAGCTCACCGGGCTACTTTAGATACCGGAGGTAAAACCATAGCGGTCCTTGCCTCTGGGCTGGACATTGTTTACCCCTCAGAAAACACTAAGCTGGCTCAGACCATCATGGAGCGGGGAGCACTGGTTAGTGAATACCCACTGGGCATAAGACCCAAACCTGAGAGATTCCCACTTCGCAATCGAATTATGAGCGGCTTAAGCGCAGGGGTGCTGGTAATAGAGGCAGGAGAAAGAAGTGGCGCACTTATTACTGCCCTACAAGCTGTGGAACAGAACCGCGAGGTGTTCGCCATCCCGGGCAGTATTCTGTCACCCGCCAGTAAAGGAACCAATCGCCTCATACAGGAAGGTGCCAAGTTAATCTGTAACTGCAACGATATTTTAGAGGAATTGAACCTATCGATAGTCGCTCCACGTCAGCTAGAAATCGAGGAATTCTCACCCACTAACAAGGCTGAAGCTGCAATACTGAAACAGTTAACCCATGAGCCTATCCATATGGATGAAATTTGCCGCCGCAGCGGCCTGACCACGCCAGAGGTAAGCAGCACACTGGCTATACTGGAACTCAACGGCGTGGTAAAACAGGTTGGAAGCATGAGCTATGTGCTAGCCCATGGGGTAAAAACGGGATAAATTATGTCAGGGAAATTGGTTATCGTTGAATCTCCGGCAAAGGCGAGGACGCTCAATAAAATTCTGGGGCGTGGCTATACTGTCAAGGCATCACTGGGCCATGTACGCGACTTGCCTCCAAAAAGCCTGGGGGTAGATGTGGATAAAGACTTCGCCCCCAAATACGTCATTCCCCCCAAGAAAAGGAAGGTAATCAGCGAAATTAAACAGGCAGCAAGTAATGCCAGTTTCATATATCTGGCTACTGACCCTGACCGCGAGGGTGAGGCAATCTCCTGGCACCTCTTTGAAGCAGCCAAATTCGGTAAGGACAAATTACCTGTTCATCGTGTTGTCTTCCACGAAATAACCGCTGAGGCAGTTCAGAAGGCATTTAAGAACCCTCATACAATTGATATGAATCTGGTCAATGCCCAGCAGGCAAGACGCATTATGGATAGACTGGTCGGGTACAAATTAAGCCCGCTACTATGGAGGAAGGTACAGAGAGGACTTTCCGCCGGTAGAGTTCAATCCGTGGCAGTAAGAATAGTCGTCGACCGTGAACAAGAAATCCAGGACTTTAACTCCCAGGAGTACTGGACTATCGAAGTTGAGCTGATTCTGCCCAAAGAGCGCACATCGAGTTTTAGAGCCAGGCTCATAGCATCGGCCGACGGAACCAGGCTGGACATCAGTAATAAAGAGGTAGCCGACAGAATTACTGGCGACTTAGAACAGGCTGACTATGCGGTTAAATCAATACAAACTAAACAGCTAACTCGACAGCCCGCACCACCATTCATCACCAGCACGCTACAGCAGGAAGCCTGGAGAAAACTGCACTTTTCCGCCAAGCGTACCATGGCGGTTGCTCAAAAGCTGTATGAAGGCTTGCCACTGGGTGACGAAGGCTCAGTTGGGCTTATCACCTATATGCGTACCGATTCCACCCATGTCGCCTCATCAGCTTTAGCTGAGGTCAGGGACTTCATCGGCAAGCAATACGGCATAGAATTTGTGCCGGCAAAACCACGCCTCTTCAGCAGGAAAACAAAATGGGCACAGGAAGCCCACGAGGCAATTCGACCTACCAGTATTTACCGCCAGCCGGACCGGATTAAGCCATTCCTCAATACCGACCAGCTAAGACTTTATGAGCTTATCTGGAAACGCATGGTTACCAGCCAGATGTCACCAGCATTATATGACACGACCAATGTCGAGATACTGGCAAGCCTTAAATCACAACATGCCTATTTGCTTAAAGCCTCTTCCTCCGTGGTTAAATTCCCCGGATTTATGACCATTTACAGCGAGAGCAAAGATGAAGATGAGCCCGGAGAAAAAATCGCTGCCCTGCCCAAACTGGCAGCCGGTAACAGATTAAGCCATACAGGCACTTTTCCTGAGCAGCACTTCACCCAACCACCACTCCGCTACACCGAAGCAACATTGATAAAAGCGCTGGAACAGAAAGGCATTGGACGCCCCAGCACTTACGCTCCCATCCTGTCCGTTATCCAGGACAGAGAATACGTATATAAATCGGAGGGTAAATTCCATCCCAACGAGCTGGGCGTGATTGTGAATGGAATTCTGAGAGAGCATTTTGCCAGGATCGTTGATTTTGATTTCACAGCCAGGATGGAACAGCAACTGGATGAGATAGCCCGGGGCAAGCAAGAATGGGTATCTATCTTGAGAGATTTCTACCCTTCATTTGAAGATATGCTGCGCAAGGCAACAGTCAACGTAGAAAAGGTTGATATGTCCAAGCCAACTGACGAAATCTGCCCTAATTGCGGCAAACCCATGGTGATAAAGGTAGGTCGTTTCGGCAAATTCCTGGCCTGCACTGGCTACCCCGAATGCAAGACAACAATGCCCTATCAGGTCAAAACCGGGGTACACTGCCCGCAATGCAGTGGTGAACTGGTACAAAAAATCAATAAGAAAAAGCAAGTGTTCTATGGGTGCAACAATTACCCCGATTGTCATTTTACCACGAGCTACAAGCCATTACCTCAGCCTTGCCCTGAGTGTGGTAAACTCCTGGTACTGGATAAAAAAGACCGGGTAAAGTGCACCGCCTGCCACTATAAAGCTAGCCTATCCGAACTGGAGGCACAGAGACAGAAGGAGGAAATATCCTGATGAAAATACTGGTAATTAATGGGCCAAATCTAAACATGCTGGGTAAACGAAATGAGGAAATATATGGAGAAAAAACACTGGCTGAAATCGACTTCATGATGAAAGAGCAGGGGGAAGAACTAAACGTGGAACTGGTAACCTTTCAGTTTAATAGCGAAGGCGCCATTATTGATTTTATTCAACAGCAGGCAGGTTCAGCCGATGGCATAATTATCAATCCCGGTGCGCTGACCCACTACAGCTTTTCTCTGCACGACGCTCTGGCTGATACTCAATTGCCCGTAATCGAGGTTCACTTATCCAATATTTATGCCCGCGAGGAATGGCGAGCCCATTCAGTAACAGCTCCTGCAGCCACAGGCCAAATCTGCGGATTGGGCTGGAGAGGATATATCGCCGCACTGCGGGCACTGGTGGCTGAACTGAAGGGAGAAAATTGGCTATAAACCGGCTGCATAAACTTCAGCCACTGATTGCTGAAAAGGGACTTGATGCTCTACTGATTTCTATGCCCGAAAACTACCGCTACCTTTCCGGATTTAGCGGCTGTTCAGGATGGCTTCTCGTGTCACCTGACAAAGCCGTCCTGGCCACTGACTTCCGCTATACCGAGGAAGCCAGACAGGATACGCAGGGTTTGGAAATCATCCAGATTAAAGCTGAAATGGATAGCTGGCTTCCCGATATGGCATCCAATCTGGGATGGCGCAAACTGGGCTTCGAGGCAGAACATATTCGCTACGCCGATTATCACCAGCTTGGCGCAGCGATAGAAAACAAGCAACTTGATATCGAGCTGGTCCCTACCACCAATCTGGTGGAGCGTATTCGCTCTATAAAGGAGCCGGTTGAACTGGAGCTTATTATAAAGGCAATAGAGTTAACCGACGCTGCTTTTCAGCGAATTAAATCAAAAATCCACCCTGGCATAACAGAAAAGGAACTGGCGTGGGATACTGAGAGTTTTCTGCGCCAGCATGGAAGCGAAGGACTGCCTTTCGAAATCATAGTAGCTTCAGGTCCCAATTCCGCCTTACCCCATGCCAGGCCTACCGAAAGAGCAATCCAGTCTGGTGAACCGGTGCTCATTGATATGGGAGCCAGAATCGATGGCTACTGCAGCGATTTCAGCCGCACTTTGTGCCCGGGCAAGCCGGATAAAAAACTACAGGAGATTTATAATATTACCCTGGAAGCACAGCTCAGCGCCATCGACAGAATTAAATCAGGTATAACCGCCTCTGAAGCTGACCGGCTGGCAAGGGAGGTTGTCGAGCAAGCTGGCTATGGCGATAATTTCGGACACGGTCTGGGGCATGGTGTGGGACTGGCAATACATGAGCATCCCAGGCTGTCAGCCACCTCATCAGATTTGCTCGCTGACAACATGGTTTTCACCATAGAGCCTGGAATTTACGTCAGTGGATATGGTGGTGTTAGAATTGAAGATATGGTGATATTAGAAAAAGGCAGAGCCAGAGTGCTTACCAAATCTGAAAAAATTATGGAGGTCAACGCATGATTGATGCCGGCGAGTTAAGAAAGGGAACCGCTATAGAGCTGGATGGAGAAATATACCAGATTACCGACTATCATCATATCAAGATAGGGCGAGGCTCAGCACAGGTTCGATTAAAACTCCGTGATATCCACAGCGGCAATACCATGGAACGCTCCTTCCAGGCTAACTATAAATTTACGCCGGCTTACCTGGAGCGCCGCGCCGTGCAATATCTCTACAACGATGGCAATTTCCACTACTTCATGGACAACGAGAACTACGAACAAATGGCTCTGACCGCCGACCAGATAGGGGAGGCGATAAACTACCTTAAAGAAGGTCTTAACCTGGATATTCTAACCTGCAAGGGTGAAGCGGTAAACCTGGAGCTGCCCGTTGCCGTGGAGCTTCAGGTTATAGATACGGAGCCGGGGTTCAAAGGGAACACCGCTACCGGTGGTAACAAACCTGCGACGGTGGAAACAGGCCTCACCGTTCAGGTTCCCCTCTTCATCAGCTTGGATGATATTATTAAGGTCGATACTCGCAGCGGACAATATCTGGAAAAGGCAAGTTGATAAAAGCCGATTTGCACATTCATACCTGCTACTCCCCGGATAGTCGCACACCACTGGAAAAGATAATCGACCAGTGTCTTAACAAAGGGATAAACTGCATTGCCGTGTCTGACCACAACACCATCGAAGGGGCCTTGAAGCTAAAGGAGATGGCTCCTTTCACAATAATCGTCGCTGAGGAAATCATGACTACGTCAGGTGAATTGATGGGTATGTTCCTCACCCGGGAAATCCCCAGGGGGTTATCAGCCGAGGAAACAATACTGCTAATTAAAAGCCAGGGTGGACTGGTCAACATTCCTCATCCATTTGGACGCTGGCCTATGTATGACGCTAAAAAGCTTCTATCCCCGGAAATCATATCGCAGGTTGACCTCATAGAAGCCTTCAATTCACGCGCTCCTTTCTCTTTTAGCCCTTCTAAAGCCCGGAAGCTGGCTCGGAAATACAGCCTTCCCCTCAGTGCCGGAAGCGATGCTCATACACCGGGCGAAATCGGTAAATCCTACGTGGAAATGCCCGAATTCAGTAGCGCCCATGACTTTTTACTCAGCCTTTCTCAGGGAAGGATAGTTGGTCATAAATCCAGCCCTTTTATTCACTTTGCCAGCACCTGGGCGAAATTAGGGAAGCAACGTTGTTAAAAATAGGCTGGTTCTCCACCGGCAGGGACGAAGCTGCCAGTCAGCTGCTGCAGACTGTGCAAGAGGGTATCTCCAGAGGGGACATAAAGGGGGAAATCATTTTTGTCTTTAGCAACCGTGAGCCAGGTGAATCACAGGAAAGCGACTCCTTCTTCAGCCTGGTTCAGAGCTATGGCATACCTCTTATCTGTCTTTCCTATAGCAAATTTAAAACCTCATACTGCCAGAAAAAGGACCCCCATCACTTGGTCCAGCCAGGAAAGAATCAATTGCATCCATCCCGGGAAAGCTGTCTCCTCAAATATGACCGGGAGGTAAACAATAGAATTAAACAGTTCGCACCTGACCTTTGCGTCCTGGCCGGTTACATGCTCATTGTAGGTCGGGAGCTATGCCAGAAATATAACATGATTAACCTGCACCCGGCACCCCCCGGCGGACCGGTAGGAAGCTGGCAGGAGGTAATCTCCAGGCTGATAGCCGACAAAGCGGATAACGCCGGTGCAATGATACACTTGGTGACCCCTGAATTGGATAGAGGCCCTGTCATCAGCTATTGTCTGCTCCCTATCAAGGGAAAACCATTCGCACCATACTGGCAAAACAACGATACAGACATGCTGTTTAAGCTCATTCGACAGCATGAGCTTGCCAGGGAGTTCCCACTCATCATCTCCACGCTCCAGGCTTTAAGCCATGGTGAGATGAGCATTGAAGCCGGCAAAGTGGTCGATTCCCGGGGAAGAGCAATTGATGGCTGCGACCTCAGTGATAAAATAAACAAAAATGAACTTAATATGCTTTGACCTTGAAGGTCCACTGGCACCGCAGGATAACGCTTACGAACTGATGAAGCTGATGCCTCATGGTGATGAGATTTTTCAGGTCATCAGTCGCTACGATGATTTGTTAACCCTTGAAGGCCGATATGACTACGAGCCGGGGGATACACTGGCGCTTATCACCCCTTTCCTTGCCCGCCATGGAATACAGGAAAAACAAATCACCGCCATGGGGCAGGAGGCTAAATTGACTCCCGGCGCCTCCGAATTGATTTCACGGCTAAAATCCCGGGGCTGGCAGATATTCTGCATCAGCACCAGCTATGAGCAGTATGCCTCTGCCGTCACACACAGACTGGGAATCTCCCGTGAGAATGTAGCCTGTACCTCTTTCCCTCTGGACCAGATATGCCAACTGCTGAGCCGGGACGACTACACACTGCTGGAGCAGGCAGAGCAGGAATTTATCACCCTTGGCGATGATGCTCAAATCAAGCAAACCCTGGACATCTTCTACTGGCAGCAACTTCCCAGGACAAATTCGGGTAAAATCATAACCAAAGTTAAACCCAGGGGTGGCAGGCGCAAAGTGGATGCCCTGGAACAGTTTGCCACCAGTGCCGGTAAACCGCTCTCTTCCTGGATAGCGGTAGGAGACAGCATCACCGATTTCAAAATGCTCCAGACCGTGGATAAGGCCGGCGGCCTGTCCATCGCCTTCAACGCCAACGAATATGCCCTTCCCTACTCCACCATGGGCCTGGCATCCACCAGCCTGGATGATTTGTGGATAGCGCTGGAAGCCTGGGAGAAAGGCAAACGGTGGGCAGTGGAACTGAAGGTCAAGGAAAAGGAGGAAACCGGTGGGAAAGGCAACAGGGAGCATTTCCACTGGCTGGCTGAGACTGAAGACATAGCCCGACCACTGGAGATTCACCGCAGAATCAGGCGACTGGTAAGACAGGGCGCCGCCAGACTGGGATGAGCCCTACCAGTTTAAATTATTGTAACAAGGGAGTGTAAAGCACCCTCAGGCAACACCTCCCTGTCCTTGCCGCCTCAGTCTTTTAGCCTATGTAACAGGATGCAGCCAGGCGTGTATGACAGA
>CAZCKW010000037.1:0-9185 GCA_964499375.1 uncultured Dehalococcoidales bacterium | reverse complement strand
TAGTTGTCAGTTTCCTTGTTCTGGCTGTAGCAACCCTGGCATTCGCCCGCGTGAAACAGCGTTGGTGCAAAGTCGCTTTCTTACTAGTTCCACCAAGTGTAATTCTGTTCTTAGTTGCCGTAGTAAATAGAGGAAACATTGGCTTTTGGGGCTGGATGATATTAGGTCTCTCGTTACTTGCTCTCCTCAGTCCAGCCTGGCTGCAAATCAAGTTACAACATTCACGAAATAGTGGCCGTCTCAAGCTACGAAGTTGAAGCTTGCCCGTGGTTCCATAAACCCACTTGAGGTTGGCAAGCCTTCCCATAAGGCTTCCCTAAATGTTCATAAGCAAGCCTCGTAGCTGCTCTCCCACGGGGCGTGCGCTCCAGAAAGCCTAGCTGCAGGAGATAAGGCTCATAAACATCCATAATAGTATCGGCATCCTCGCTAATGGAGGCAGCGATAGTATCCAACCCTACAGGTCCACCATCAAATTTGTCAATAATCGTATGGAGCACCTTACGATCTGCATCATCCAACCCCACCGAGTCTATTTCAAGTTTTGAAAGCCCCTCCAGGGCTACTTCCTCCGTAACAACCCCCTCTGCCAAGACCTGAGCGTAATCACGCAGACGTTTCAACAGGCGATTAGCTACTCGAGGGGTGCCTCGAGCACGCTGAGCAATTTGAGCAAGTCCATCCCCATCCACTACTACATTTAGAATGGCTGAAGATCGCTTCAGGATTGCCTTTATAGCTCTTTCATCATAGAAGTCAAGGTGATATGTTGCCCCGAATCTTTCACGAAGTGGTGGGCTTAACAAAGCAAAACGAGTGGTAGCTCCGATTAAGGTGAAGCGGGGTAAATTCAATCGTAAACCCCTGGCTGCTGGACCTTTACCTAGAAAGATATCGAATACGAAATCCTCCATTGCTGGATAGAGTTTTTCCTCTATTGTATGACTGAGCCGATGGATTTCATCAATAAAGAGGATATCTCCCTCGCGCAAGTTTGTAAGAATGGCCGCTAAATCTCCAGTGCGCTCTATAGCTGGCCCTGAGCTAACCTTAATGTTGACTCCCATCTCAACAGCAACAATATAAGCGAGAGTAGTCTTTCCCAAGCCGGGAGGTCCGTAAAGAAGCATATGATCCAGAGTCTCCTGCCTCCCCTGAGCAGCAGCAATAGCTATTTTCAGGTTCTCCTTAACCTTTTCCTGGCCCACAAACTCACCTATGCGTCTGGGGCGAAGACTCAGGTCACCTGATACATCTTCGATAGCCGGTTTACCCGAAACCACACGTCCCCCACCAGACAAGGAGATATCCTTCACACCACTCCTCTCATCTAGCATGGAAGGTGGAAGCTTCCTTTTAGCATCTCGCATGTTACTCCCCTTCTACTGCTGGTAGAGTAAATAAATCATCTAGCTGAGAACTTACAGGCTCAATTCCCTCATCAGCCAACACTTGAGCAGGGATGAGCCTGCCAAGGATAATGTTTTCTTTAAGTCCGCGAAGCTTGTCTATTTTACCTCTTGTGGCAGCATCAGTGAGGACACGACTGGTCTCCTGAAAAGAAGCAGAAGCTAACCAGCTATCCTTGCTTAAGCTAGCCCTGGTTATCCCTAAAAGAACGGCGTGAGCTGTTGCTGGCTCGCCCCCCTCAGCCAATACCCTGGCATTTACATCTTCATAATCAAAGCAGTCGATTAATTCGCTTGGTAATAAATCCGTGTCGCCCGACGAGATAACCGCCACTTTTTTCATCATCTGACGAACAATAACAGCAATATGCTTGTCATGTATGTTAACCCCCTGAGAGCGATATACCTTTTGTATTTCGTCAAGTATGTATTGCTGCACCGCCTCTTTCCCTACAATCAATAATATATGGTGTGGGTTAATGACTCCCTCAGTGAGTTGATCACCAGCTTTAACCATATCTCCCGGCTCCACGAGTAAGCGTATGCCGTGTGGAATAATGTATTCCCTCTCATCCCTCTCCTCATATTTAATGTACAACTGATTATTTTCAATAACGATCCGCCCAGCGAGCCTGGCTAATGCAGGTTGTTCTTCAGTCGTCGCGGGCAGCTGCCTCTCAGATTCCTCTGAAGAAGAGGCGGATAGAAATAGAATATCACCAACATCGACCAATTGACCATCATTTACAACTACAGTCGCCCCTGATGGCAGCATATATTCATCCAGATAGAACTCAGAACTGGTAACCCTGACTACATTACCTTCGTCAGAATTAAGCACCTCAACGGTGCCATCAATCTCAGCAATAGTAGCATTTCCTTTCGGCACTCTAGCCTCAAAAAGCTCCTCAACACGTGGTAACCCACTAGTGATATCAGTGCCGACTACTCCTCCTGTATGGAAAGTACGTAAAGTAAGCTGAGTGCCTGGTTCTCCAATACTCTGAGCGGCAATAATACCCGCAGCGTTACCAATGTTTACCAGTTGTCTTCTAGCTAAATCCCTACCATAGCAATATTTACAAAGACCAAGCCGAGCGTGACAACTGAGTGGTGATCTTACATATACCCGGTTGATACCGGCCTCAGTAATTCGTTCCGTCTTTTCCTCATCAATTTGTTCATTACGTAAAACAATAACCTCACCCGTACGTGGGTCAGCAATTTCGGTCGCCGCTAAATATCCAATAACCCGATCACGAAACGGAGGCAAGGAGCCACTCTTATTCTCTCCTGATATCCAAACCCCTTCAGTAGTCCCACAATCCTCCTCGGTTATAATGGCATCTTGGGCTACATCTGCAAGGCGCCTGGTAAGATAGCCACTATCTGATGTCCTTAAAGCAGTATCAGCTAATCCCTTGCGAGCACCATGAGTAGAGATGAAGTACTCCATAGGTGACAGCCCATCTCGGAAACTTGCCTTGATAGGAAAGTCAATTATCTTTCCAGAGGGGTCAGTCATTAAACCCCGCATTCCTGCCATCTGTGCAATCTGAGCGATATTACCCTTTGCCCCTGATGTAGCCATCATATAGACTCCGCCATCATGGTCTAAAGAACGAGATATATCCTCAGCAATTTCGTCTATTGCCTCTATCCAGACTTGAATTGCATTCTCATAGCGCTCATCCTCGGTAATAAAGCCACGGTTAAACTGATCTTCAGCGATGCTAATCCGCTTATCAGCATTATTAAGAATCTCAGCTTTCCTTGGGGGTTCCTCAATATCATTCAGGGAAATAGAAATACCTGACTTTGTAGCATACACGAAACCTAACTCCTTAAGGTTATCAAGAACGGCAGCAGTAGTTTCATTACCTAACAAGCGAATACAATTGGACACCAGCGATCTCAAGGCAGCCTTGTCAACCGCACTGTTGTAAAAGCGAAGCTGTAAAGGCAGAACATCATTGAATAAAATCCGCCCCACAGTAGTCCTCATCCGCTTGCCATGATCATCTGTATCCCTAACTTCAATCTCCGCACCAAGTTCAACTATGCCCAATTCATAAGCCAGCTTAGCCTCATCAAAATTGCTAAAGGTTATCCCCTCCCCTTTAGCCCCAGCTTTAGTAATGGTGAGATAGTAGCAACCAAGAACCATATCCAGGGTAGGCACCATTACCGGGTCACCACAGCTTGGTAGCAGCATATTATAAACACTAAGCATGTGCTCCCTGGTTTCCCTTACCGCCAATTTAGACAACGGCACATGAACTGCCATCTGATCACCATCAAAATCAGCGTTAAAGGCAGCACAAACCAGAGGATGAATCTGGAAAGCGTCCCCATCAATTAAAACAGGCTCAAAAGCCTGAATACTCAGGCGATGTAATGTAGGGGCACGATTCAGCAATACCAATCGTTCTTTAACTACTTCGCTAAGTAAGTCCCAAACTTCAGGCTTGGCCTTCTCCACCTGACGCCGTGCAATCTTTACATTAGTGGTGTAACCCATTTTAATAAGCTTATGCATAACAAAAGGCTTAAATAACTCCAATGCCACATGCCTAGGCAGACCACATTGGTGAAGTTTAAGTTTGGGGCCAACGACAATGACCGAGCGCCCACTGTAATCGACTCGCTTACCTAAAAGATTTTGCCGAAACCTCCCCTGCTTCCCTCTTAACATAGCTGAAAGAGATTTCAAAGTATGATTGTTGCCCGTGGTAACTGCATGCCCTCTTCGTCCATTATCAATCAGTGCATCAACAGCCTCCTGTAACATACGCTTTTCATTACGAATAATGGCCTGGGGGGCACCCAAACCTATGAGTCTGCGTAGACGGTTGTTACGATTGATAACACGCCGATAAAGGTCATTAAGGTCACTGATAACAAAACGGCCACCGTTTAACTGAACCACAGGACGAAGTGCCGGAGGTAATACGGGAAGCACAGTCAAAATCATCCACTCAGGTTTATTCCCGCTAAGCCTGAAAGCTTCAACTACTTGTAACCTTTTGCTGATTTTCTCGCGTTGTTGCCCGGAGGCAGTGCGAATATTCCCAAGAAGAACTTGATGCAATTTCTCAATATCAATATTCTTTAAAATTTCCAAGATAGCTTCAGCCCCCATGCCAGCTTCAAAAATATCACCATACCTATCCTTAAGTCCCTGGTAGTCCTCCTCATTGAGTATCTTTAATGGTTCAATATCTTCTAACTCTCCCCTTCTTACCTTTAATTCTCCTTCAAGTTCTGCCCTCTTCTCTACAAATCCAGCACGTAACTTATTCACTTCCCTGATTACAGACTCCTCAACAACCTCACCTTCAGCCTTACCTTGTAGCTCCTCAACCTCTCTGTTTACTCTTTCTTCTTCCTCAATAATCCCTTGGGCCACTTCTTCTTCAATCTGATGAATTTTTCCCTGCCGAGCTTCTTCATTTACCGAGATAACGATGTATCTAGCGAAGTAGATAACCGATTCCAACTTCCGCGGAGCCAGGCTGAGAAGCAGCCCAAGCCTGCTAGGCACCGATTTGGTAAACCATATATGAGTAACCGCTGCAGCCAACTCGATGTGTCCCATGCGCTCCCTACGCACACTAGAATGAGCTACCTCAACCCCACATTTATCACAAACGACACCTTTGTAACGCACCTTCTTATATTTACCACAATGACACTCAAAATCCTTGGTTGGACCAAAAATCCTTTCACAGAAAAGCCCATCTCTTTCTGGCTTTAAAGTGCGATAATTTATGGTTTCCGCTTTAGTCACCTCGCCATGGGACCAACTCCTAATTTGCTCTGGTGATGCGAGGCTTATTCGAATAGCATTTAAATCATCAAACTGAGCCATCTCTGTTTATCACCTCACTCTACAATCTAAGTTTGAACTTTGGTTTAACATCGGCAAAGAAATTTATTTTCTCCTCATCTTCAGTGAGCAACTCGACAGCAAGACCCAGACTCCGCAGTTCCATGAACAAAACCTTACATGCTTCAGGAATACCATGCTGACGAATATCTTCTCCTTTAAGAATGGCCTCATAGGCTTTAGCTCTCCCTACCACATCATCTGACTTTATAGTAAGCATTTCTTGAAGTGTATGCGCTGCACCATAGCCTTCCAAAGACCATACTTCCATCTCGCCAAAGCGCTGACCACCAAACTGAGCCTTCCCTCCCAGCGGTTGCTGTGTTATAAGTGAGTATGGACCCGTAGAACGAGCATGCACCTTATCTTCCACAAGATGTATTAGCTTCATCATGTAAACACTGCCCACGGTTATCGGCTGATCAAAGGGTTCACCAGTTCTCCCATCTCGAAGCTCCATCTTGCCAAAAGTAGGTGGGTAAAGCCTTCGCTCTTTGTGAACTCTTTGCGCTGTCTGCTCCACCTCCTCATCAGTCAAGCCATGTGTACCTACACCCAACTCCTCGAGCCACAAACACAGGGAAACTCTTTTAGCCTTTCCCAGATGTCTCTCATTCATTATTTCATCTACTTCCCTAGAACCATAGCCATGGTCTGCAAGCCATGTTCCAATTTTTCCATAGTCTACCGCTGCACTTGTGTCTTTACGGTCGAGACTAACGGCACCTGCTCTCCAGGCTACCCAAGCCCTAGCCAAGGCATTCTCAATCGACACAATATCAGCTCCATCAAAGATTGGATTAATTGCTCTAAAACCCAGTACGCGAGCTACCCAACCTAAATGAGCCTCAAAAACCTGCCCAATATTCATACGCGACGGAACACCCAGTGGATTAAGAATAATATCCACGGGTGTACCATCAGGTAGAAATGGCATGTCTTCCTCGGGCACTATAATTGAGACGACTCCTTTATTACCATGCCTGCCTGACATCTTGTCACCTACCGCGATCTTGCGCCTTTGGGCAACCCATACCCGTACCATCTTATTAACCCCGGCTGGCAATTCATCCCGCCTATCACGAGAGAAGACTCCAACGCTAATCACCCTACCCCACTCTCCAGGCGGAACTCTGAGTGAGTTATCTTTTACATCACGTGTTTTTTCACCAAAAATAGCTCGTAATAATTTTTCCTCCGCCGAAAGCTCAGCCTCACCTTTAGGTGTAATCTTCCCTACCAGAATATCGCCAGACCGTACCTCAGCACCAATATGTATGATACCTTGCTCATCAAGATCACTGAGGCTTTCCTCACTCACACCAGGTATATCCCTGGTAATTTCCTCCGGTCCAAGTTTGGTATCACACGCCTTAATCTCATGCTTCTCAATATGGATAGATGTATAGACGTCATCCTTTACCAGCCTTCTATTGATAATAATAGCATCCTCAAAATTATATCCTTGCCAGCTCATGAAGGCACAGATAACATTCTGCCCTAAGGCAAGTTCCCCATTGTCTATCGATGAGCTATTTACCAGGACCTGACCTTTTTTGATTCTATCGCCCTTACTTATCACGGGATATTGATCAACACAAGTTCCCTGGTTAGTCCTAGCAAACTTAGTTAGCTTATAGCTATGACTCTCTCCCTTGTCATCCGTAATTTCAATTTGCGAGCCGGTTACCGAGGTCGCTATACCATCGACAGGAGAAAATATTAACTGGCCGCTATATTTAGCCACCTCATTTTCCATACCCGTGGCCACCAGTGAAGCCTCAGGACGTAGTAGAGGTACGGCTTGACGCTGCATATTGCAACCCATTAAAGCTCGGTTAGCATCATCATGCTCTAGAAATGGAATAAGACAAGCAGATATACTGAACAGCTGCTTGGGGGAAATATCCATAAAGTCCACCTTGTCCCCTGTTTCCTTGAAATATTTACTACCTCTCTTGACCTCGATTTTATCCTCAACAAACTCATCCCTCTCATTGAGAGACACTTTAGCTTGAGCGATGGTATACTGATCCTCCTCATCGGCTGTGAGGTCAGTAATCTGGGAGGAAACAAAAGAGGGCACCTTGATAGTCCGCATGGGAAGCGAACCAATCTTTTCCGCGATCTCTTGTGTTACCAGTGTTCCAGATTCAACTATAACACGGCCCTCAGTATCTACTACATCCTCACGAATCATTCTCCCCAGTAATTCCGGTGCAGTGTTAGACACTTCATAAATAACCCTACGATACGGAGTTTGTATAAATCCATATTTATTAACCGAAGCATAAGTAGCCAGAGAGCCAATTAGACCGATATTAGGACCTTCAGGTGTCTCTATAGGACAAATCCTTCCATAGTGGGAATGATGCACATCACGAACTTCAAAACCAGCCCGCTCCCTGGAAAGCCCACCAGGACCCATAGCAGAAAGGCGACGCTTATGAGTCAACTCAGCCAGCGGATTGATCTGGTCCATGAACTGAGACAATTGAGACCTGCTCAAAAACTCTCTAATGGCAGCCACCACTGGCCGTATGTTTATTAAAGCTGAGGGGGTAGCCACTTCAATACCCAGGATACTCATTCGCTCCTTAATAGCTCTCTCTAGCCTAAATAAACCAATGCGAAACTGATTTTGTAATAGAAAACCTACTGTGTGCGCCCGCCGATTACCCAAATGGTCAATATCATCGCTCTCCTCTTTGCCAGTATTGATTGAAATAAGATGACGTACTATTTGAACCAAGTCCTCAGCTGTCAAGCCAAGATAATCCTCAGGGACATTCACCCCCAGCTTTTTATTAAGCTTATAACGCCCAACCTCGCCCAAGCTGTAACGTCGAGGATTAAACAGGAAATTATTCAATAAAGTTCTAGCACTATCAAGGCTAGAAGGTTCACTAGAAGACAATTTATGATAAATATCGACCAATGCTTCAGCCTTGTTCCTAACTAAAGAATCCCGCTCTATCGTCGAGCGAATAAAAGCGTGCTCAGGAGAGTTATCTACATCCTGGAACAGGGCCAACAAGGCATCATCATGCTCAAAGCCTATAGTGCGCAGCAATGTGGTGACGGGTATCTTCCGTTTCCCGTTTAACTTAACTGAAATCACATCACGGCTGGAAGTATCAAAATCAAGCCATGCTCCTCTCTCAGCGATCAACTTAGCGAAGCCTAATTCTCGGCCGCTTGTAGCGTCTCTATCCAAGGTAAAATAAACGCCCGGAAACCGGGTTAGCTGGTTGACTACTATTCGTTCCGCTCCAGAAACAATGAAAGTCCCTTTGTCTGTCATTAACGGAAGGTCACCAAAAAATAATTCCTCCTCCTTAATCTCACCTGTTTCTTTAATCAGTAACTGAACTAAAACATGGAGGGGGGCGGAATACGTCATGCCTCGCTCTAGACTTTCCGCAACTGAATGATGAGGTTCACTAAACCAATAATCTATAAACCTCAACTCTAATCTGTTATTAGTATAGTCCCGGATAGGTGAGATCTCCTCAAACAGTTTCCTCAAACCCTCTTCTTGAAACCAGCGAAATGAATCAAGCTGAACTCGAATCAGGTTAGGTATTTCAATAACCTCAGGGAATCTGGCAAAGGATTTCACTAAATTATACTTAGACATCAGCGAAACAGCCATAAATACATCTCCTAAAAATAATAAATTAAACCCAGTATTTTAAAGCATTCAAACTATGTGATGCTTAACAGAGGGAAACTTGGAATTTTTGTAGAACGGAAGAAATAATAAACATTATGCAAACTTACAGTATAATCTCTATAGAAATGCTTGTCAAATTTATCGACTAGCATAAAATATTATCGGGGCGAGAGGATTTGAACCTCCGACCTCAGCGTCCCGAACGCTGCGC
>CAZCKW010000036.1:6350-9313 GCA_964499375.1 uncultured Dehalococcoidales bacterium | reverse complement strand
GGCTCGCAATGACAAAACAGGGTTAGCTCGCAATGACAAAACAGGGTTAGCTCGCAATGACAAAATAAATAGCGCGGAGCGCTGTTCTTTTCAGTCCCGCCTTTTAGTGCCGTTTATCAGCCATGCCACTGTGACAATGAGAAGCACAGCAACGATAATGACGGTGATTAAGCCCGCTTTGCCCAGTCCACCAAAGCTTGGGCTACCCGCCACATATGCTGCCGAACCTGCTCCCACCAAACCTGACAAGGGAAATATCATCTTTCAGACATATCCTCCGCTATTCCGTCACAGGCTTCACTTCTTTTTCTCTTCCACTGTTTTAACAAGTATCTCATCAACCAAGCCATATTCCACCGCTTGCTGGGCATCGAGGTAAAAATCCCTGTCGGAATCATGCGCAATCTTCTCAACAGTTTGCCCGGTATGATAGGCAAGTATATTGCGGATTTTTTCCTGCATTCTCATTATCTCCCTGGCAGCGATTTCAATATCCGCCGCCTGACCCTGAGCACCACCAATCGCCTGGTGAAGGTGTATGGTGGAATTGGGCAAGGCAAAGCGCTTACCCTTGGTGCCAGCGCAAAGAAGCAGCGTCCCCATACTGGCTGCCAGACCAACACATATAGTGGATACCGGACAACGGAGAAGCTGCATGGTATCGTAGATCGCCAACCCTGCGCTAATTACTCCGCCAGGGCAATGCACATAAAGGCTTATATCCTTTTCAGAATCCTCCCTCTCCAGATACAGAAGCTGGGCTATAATAAGATTGGCTATCTGGTCATTTATAGGTGTTCCCAGAAAAATAATCCTTTCTCTCAGCAATAAGGAATAAATATCAAATGTACGCTCACCCCGAGCGCCGGTCTCAGTTACCGTAGGAATTACCACCTGTGATACTGTGTCCATCATCCCTCCTTTGATTGGTGTTTATCTATTTTACCAGCTTTTATCCTATCCTTCTTTAAAGTAAAGGAAGAAGCATGGGGTTTAAAGGGGCTTCGCCCCTTCAAACTTCCCCGCTAGATTGCTCTTTTTCTTTACCAGTTTTTATCCTATCCTTCTTTGGAGGACTGGAAGAAGCAGGCAACTTTTTAGTTGTTTTCTTTTTCTTCTTTTCCTGCTTCTCACTAACAATCTTTACCAGTTGCTCCACAGTCTTTTGAGAACGCAGAGATTCTCCAATGGATTCCCTCACCTGAGGTAAAGCAAGAAACCTCTGCATCTTCTCCTTATCCTCCCCATCACCCTTATTACCTATAATCTCCTCAACCTTATTATCCACTTCTGCAGGACTAATTTCAATCTTTTCCGCTTCAGCCAGTTCACTTAGTACCAGAGTATCGATAACACGCTTCCTGGCTGCGGGACGCACTCTCTGTCTAATCTCCTCCTCCGTTCTGCCAGCCTTCTCCAGGTAATCTTCCACCTTCTGGAAGCCAAGGCGTCTAACTTCATCACTGATAAGGCTGGTCATCTCCCTGTCCTCCAGTATCAGAGGGTAATCAACCTCACTGACATTGACCACAGCCTCCACTGCTTTCCACTCAAGTTCCAGGCGACTTATTCGCTCAGCCTCAACTCCCAGCTCAGACTTAACCTTTTCCCTCATCTCCTTTAAATTTTCATAATAGCAAGCCTGCGCGAACTCATCATTAAGCTCAGGTAAGTGTTTCTCCTTTACCTCGGTAACCGTGAGCGTGAACAGGCACTCCTTACCACAAAATTCCTGGACTGAGTAATCAGCAGGAACCTCAAGGCTAAAAGTCCTCTCCTGGTTCTTCTCTGTACCATGCAATTGCTGAGCAAAGCCAGGCAAGGGGAAGACAGAATTATCATCCACCTCATACACCTGGTCTTTATGGTTTAGAAATGGCTTACCGTCAATGCTGGCTGTAACACTAATGGTGATAAAATCACCCGGTTGAACAGGCCGTTCCACAGGCTGTAATACTGCATGCTGCTCTCTAAGCCCCTCAATAGCTGCTTCAATCTTGTCATCATTGATTTCTACAACCTCAGGCTCCAGCTTTATGCTGTGATAGTCGCCAAGCTTGACTGCAGGCTTAACAGCAACAACAGCCTTAAAAACCAGAGGCTCGCTTTGAGTAACCTCTATTTGAGGTTCGGCGATGGGTTCAATTTCCTGTGTCTCAATTGCCTGCTGGTAAAGTCGGGGTATCAGGCGATTCAGCGCTTCCTCCAGCAAAACACTTTTACCTAAATGTTGCTCCAGAACAGCTCGCGGCGCTTTACCTTTACGGAAGCCGGAAATCGAAACTCTGCTTACCAAACGCTGGTAAGCCTCGTCCAGGGATTCTCCCAGCTCACTTTCTTCAGCTTCAATGTCAATTGACATCTGGCAATTCTCAATCTTTTCGCTGCTTACTTTCATTCTCTAATAATCTCCTGCTTTAATTTGAGATTTAATTCATCCAGCTGTTTCTTATCAACATAAGAAGGTGTATCAAACATCAGGTCAACGGCATTCTGGTTCTTGGGAAAAGCGATAACCTCCCTGATAGTTTGCTCTCCAGCCAGCAGCATCGCCAGGCGGTCCAGACCGATAGCAATGCCCCCATGAGGCGGCGCTCCATATTCCAATGCCGCCAGAAAATGGCCGAACCGCTCCTCCAGTTCCACTTCACTATAACCAAGAAGCCGGAATATCTTTCCCTGGAGCTGGCGATTATGAATCCTTATGCTACCACTGCCAAGCTCGCAACCATTGCATACAACATCATAATGGCGGGCATGGACACCTGCTGGCTCGGTATCGAGAAGCGACATATCCTCGTCACGAGGTGCGGTAAATGGGTGATGCATGCTCTCCCATTTATTTGCGGTCTCGCTCCACTCAAATAAGGGAAAGTCAATCACGAAGTTAACAGCAAGCAAACTGTCATCGGCCAGATTGAGACGGCGTGCCATTTCACGACGCAGCTCATCAAGCGTTTTAT
>CAZCKW010000036.1:0-6250 GCA_964499375.1 uncultured Dehalococcoidales bacterium | reverse complement strand
AAAGTCGGTTTGAGCAGCTATATCAGATATATCTCTGAGTTCCAGCCCAAAACGCACATCAGGTTTATCTGTGCCATAGCGTTCCAGTGCCTCTTTATAGGAAAAGCAGGGGAAAGGCTTCAGCATGCGCATTTCCGGCTTAACAGTCTCCACAATCAAGACAAAAAGCTCTTCCATGAGCTGTAAAATGTCCTTTTCTTCCACAAAGCTTGCTTCCAAATCGAGCTGCGTGAATTCGGGCTGGCGATCAGCTCTAAGGTCTTCATCACGAAAGCATTTTGCTATCTGGAAATATTTCTCAAAGCCAGCCACCATCAGGAGTTGCTTGAGCTGCTGGGGTGATTGGGGCAGAGCGTAAAATTTACCCGGATTGAGGCGGCTGGGCACCAGGTAATCGCGAGCTCCCTCCGGAGTGCTTTTAATCAAGATTGGCGTTTCAATATCAAGAAAGCCCTTAGCATCAAGAAAATCCCGTATGACCTTTATCATCCTGTAGCGTAGAACGATGTTATCCCTCATTCTGGGCCTTCTCAAATATAGAAAGCGATTCCGTAGACACAGGCTTTCCTCAACCTCAACATCTTCATTTATGTAAAACGGTGGCGTCTTCGATGAATTGAGGATAACAGCTTTCTGGACTATGACCTCTATCTCTCCAGTGGGCAATTTGGCATTCTCGGTTCCACCGGGACGCAATACAACTTCACCTACAACCTGAACCACATACTCGTTGCGAAGCAAACCGGCTACCTGGTACGCCTCAGGTGATTTCTGCGGACTGAACACTACCTGGACTATGCCACCGCCGTCACGCAGGTCAATGAATGCCATGCCACCATGGTCACGCCTCCGATGCACCCAACCAGCCAAAGTTACCTCCTGGCCTATATGGTTTTTCCTTAGTTCGCCACAACTATGGCTTTTAAGCAAAAATAACCTCCATTCACATCTATATTAAACAAGTCCAGCGATTATAGCTTATGAGGGGCTTCTTAATCAATTGAACGCAGTTACAATAGCTCTTGAAGTATATCCAGTATATCCTGCCGGGCTATATTACTACGGATTGTTACCCTGCCTATATCCTGTAAAAGCACCCATCTGATTTTCTTTGCTTTAGTCTTCTTGTCCAGCTCCATGGCCCGGGTTACTGCCGAGATTGCTTTACTGCGCTTATCCTGACCGCTGTTACCTTCCTCACCCCCCTCAGGATAACATGCATCGACAAACTCGCAGGGTATTTTAACGGGTAAACCGAAGCTCCGTAAAAGCGATTTCTGTCGCTCCACCACCTGTTCAGTAAGAAGACCGAGCTTCTGGCTTAGTTTGGCAGCTCCTACCATTCCAATAGCCACTGCTTCTCCATGCAGGAAGCACCTGTATTGAGTAGCCGCCTCTAATCCATGAGCGATAGTATGTCCATAATTCAATATGGTGCGCAACCCTCTCTCTTTCTCATCATGGCTGACAATCTGAGCCTTGATAGCAGCACTATGGGCAATGGTTTTGCTTATGGCATCTGGCTCCAGCTTTACCAGCTTATTGACATTATCCTCCAGAAATTTAAAAAAATCCTTATCTTTAATGAGACCATATTTTATAACTTCAGCCCACCCCGAGGTTAACTCACGCTCGGGTAAAGTGCCCAGCGCCTGGCAATCAGCCAGCACAAACACAGGCTGGTAAAAAGCACCAATTAAATTCTTACCCAGGGGATGATTAACAGCTACTTTGCCTCCAATACTGGCATCAACCATTGCCATCAGGCTGGTAGGTACCTGTATCCAGGGTATGCCCCGCAGGAAAGTGGCAGCTACATAACCGGCCAGATCACCCACCATACCACCACCCAACGCAACGAGGATATCATCCCGCTCTACTCTGTTCTTCACCAGAAAGTCATAGATTTTACTCACCCAATCCATACACTTGGTAGCTTCGCCTGGCGGCACTACCAGGGAGTTAACTTTAAAACCGGAGTCCCGCAATACTTTCTCCACCCTACTACCATAAATGGAAAACACGTTTTCATCGCTAATTATATTAATGCCACCGGATAAACCACTTTCCCCTATCTTTTCCCCCAGCATATCCAGCAAACCATAGCCAACAAAAACGGGGTAACTCTGAGTAGCAGTGGTAACCTGACAGGCTATATATCTATCATCCATGTTATTAACACTGAAGCGAAGCATCCTCCATCCTCTTATTATCTCCTCTGCTACCTGGTCAATGCTTAAGCTATCTGTATGTACCGTCCAGTCCGCGTTAGCATAGTAAACCTGACGTGATGCTTTAAGTTTCCTGATGCGTTCCAGGGGATTGTCAACATTCAGAAGAGGACGAACTTCGAGTTCAGAATCATAAGCTGCATCTTCAAACAGGCGCTGATGAATTGTCTCCGGTCTGGCTTCCAGACAAAAAATAAGCCCGTTTTTAGCCAGCGCTTCATAGTTCCGTGGGTCAACTATAGCCCCACCACCAATAGCAATAACTGCCCGTTCCTGCTGACAGGTCTTTTCTATTACCTCTCGCTCCAGCACCCTGAATCTGCTCTCCCCTTCCTGCCGGAACACATCACTAATCTGCTTACCTGCCAGCCTTACTACCTCCTCATCGGTATCGATGAAAGCCCAATTTAAACGCCGTGCCACCTCACTGGCTACCCATGTTTTACCGGTGCCCGAAAAACCAGTAATAACGATATTGGTCAGTTGCCCTCTCATTTTTCCAGGCATACCTCATAATTTAACATTTTAACCACTAAAAATAGCTTTGTGAACTCACAAACACCTGGTCCAAGCACACGAATAATGGTCTTCATGATCCTTAATCCAATCGACAATATTTGGGAACGGCAAATGATTACTACGTCCAGGCCATCAAAAGGCATTTTATCAGTCGTTATTTGAATTTCGTGGACTCTGCTTACAATTGTTCAACTTCCTTAGCTCGCGCAGTATTTCAGTTAGTAACGTAAGCTCAAGCCTTCGCCAGTTCACCTCACTGGCTAGCTTCCCCCATTTTATCGGGTCTTCGCTAATGTATTCCTTCACCACCTCTTCTATATTCTTCTTCATCTCCCTCTCCTTAATATATGAACACAATCCCTACCGAAATGGCACAGGGAGTTAAATCGAGCCTATCCATCAGAGGATATGCTTCCCATCCCACTTTTTTCACCAATTTGAAGACATCGATACCTATAGCCTCCATCGACGGGCCGGCTCTTAAAGGGAAACGACATCTACCACTATCCAAAAACTGACAGATTACACCCCCGCATAAATAATCTTTACATGAACCACCACTAAAGCCCATAGCGAAATAATAGCCATCTATATAAGCCATGCGTTCTATTTGGTACTTAATCTCAGCGGTTTTTTTATGATAGAGAAGGACTTTCCGCCTTTGCTCCGTGGTTTCACCTCTTTGGGGTACGTACTCTTCAACTGGCTCCACGTTGGTTTTAAATAGTATCGCCCAGCTATACTTACTTATTACTTTTCGAATAAATTCCGGCTGAGGAGTGTAGGGAGGGCAGTTGGGAGTTTCTCCAGCACGAGGGCATCGTGGCGCCAGGCATTTCATCCAAACCCTCTCGTCTACCGAAACGTAGCTGCCAGGGATTATCTCAGCTGCTGAAGCACCCAGTTCGAGCGCACTGTGTTTATAACGCTCCAAATCTGCATTCAATTTTTCTTCCGCTATCTCGGCAACCATTGGTTTTATCATTTCATTTTCTGTTTCCATGATATTGCTGTTAAATTCCCCTCTGGATTTTAGCCATAACCCGGCTATTAAAAATGAGCTAAAGACAAAATGTAATTATGATAATTCACCAGCGTTTCCTTCAGGTTATCTCCACCAAACTTCTCCAGGCAAGCATCAGCCAGTACTATAGCCAGCATAGCCTCGCCAATCACACCGGCAGCGGGAACAATACAAACATCACTGCGCTCGTAATGGGCTTCAGCTACTTCGCCGCTGCGCAAATCTATAGATGTCAAAGGTTTGGCCAGGGTAGCAATGGGCTTAACCACAACTCTTAGCACTATGTCTTCACCATTGCTTATGCCACCCTCAATACCGCCGGCACGATTGGTGATATGTCGCCAGGGAAGAGACTTCCCCCCTTCCTGATTTACATAGACACCGGGTTCTATAACATCATGCGCCTGTGAACCCCTTAGTTCGGCCAGAGCAAATCCAGAGCCAATTGCCACTCCTTTCACCGCATTGATGCTCATTATTGCTTGAGCAATCCTGCCATCGAGACGCCGATCCCAGCTAACATGACTTCCCAGGCCAACAGGCATACCGCTGGCGCTTAACACAAAGACACCTCCCAATGTATCTCCATTAGCTTTGGCCTGGTCAATAGCTGCCATCATCTCCTTTCCTATATCAGTATCAGGACAACGAACAGGAGAAGCTTCCACCCGCTGCCTATCCACTATGACATCATCTCCCAGTGTGTGGCCACCTATGTTTGCAGTATAGCTGTGAATAACAACGCCAAATTCTTCCAGAAACCTTTTAGCGACAGCCCCGGCGGCTACTCTGGCGGCAGTCTCCCTGGCGCTTGCTCTCTCAATTACAGGTCTTATATCCTTTAGATTGTATTTAGACACACCCGCTAAATCGGCATGTCCCGGGCGTGGCCTGGTAACAGGCTCAGTTACTTTCTCGGACAGAGCAATACCCATTGTTTCCTGCCAGTTCTGCCAATCCCGATTAGGAATAAGAAGGGCAATTGGGCTGCCTATGGTAAGGCCATGACGGACACCTGAGATGATTTCCACTCTATCCTGTTCTATTTCCATTCGGGGACCTCGACCATAACCCTGCTGTCGCCGTTTCAGCTCCGTATTGATATATTCAACATCCAGGGGAAGGTCAGCTACCATGCCTTCAACAAAGGCTACCAATCCCTTACCATGTGATTCCCCAGCTGTGAAAAAGCGCAACTGCCCCATCAGTCTACCTTGCCTTCCTTTTTCTTTTTCATCGTTCTTCTCCTATTAGCATTTCCGTTGCCCTTGAGAGCATTATGTCCACGGGAGCTTTCTTTCCTGTCCATAATTCAAATGAGGCAGCTCCCTGATATACTAGCATAGCCAGACCCCCAAGGGTATTGGCTCCCGCCTCCCGCGCCAACCGTAATAAGGGCGTCATACGAGGATTGTATATCAGGTCATAGACTAGAACATTACCCGGGATTACCTCAGCAGTTAAAGGGGCCTGCCCTTCTTGAACACCATATTTCATTCCTACAGTGGTGCAATTGACTAACAGTCGGCAATTGTTAAAAGTTTTACCCGAGGTTCGACTTCCCCACGGGAGAGCAGTTATTTCGGTTTTTAATCCTCCTGTACCTGGCGAAGAACCCTTAATATAGCTCCTCAATCCCTCTGCCAGTGCTTTGGCTCTCAACAGGTTCCGATTGATAATAACGAGTGAATCCACTTTCTGCTGAACTAAGGCAAAACAAACTGCCCTGGCAGCTCCACCAGCACCAAGAATCACTGCCTGCTTACCTTCAGGATTAAAGTGCCCCTCCTGGCGCAGACACTGTATAAAACCCTGGGCATCGGTATTGAAACCTAAAAGCCTGTTCTCCCTTTTTACTATGGTATTGACTGCGCCGATTAAGCCTGCCAGGTCATCAATTTCATCTAATAAAGGTAACACCGCTTGCTTATAGGGAACGGTCACATTAGCTCCCAGGTTCTGGGATTCCCTCAGACTATTTACTGTAGGTCCCAGCCCTCCTGAGCTTGTTTCCCAGGCTTCATAGCAAATATCAAGGTGGTAATAATCCAGAGCCGCTTGCTGAAAATAAGGCGAGATGGAGTGTTGGATAGGGTAACCGATAAGTCCAATGTACTTTGACATTAACCGTATTCTTTACCTTGCCTGGAATGACAACTATCAAGGAAACCCTGAAGAATAAAGGCTGCTGCTATAGCATCTCTGTGCTCTTTCCTTGCGTTTCGCTTGGTCCTTGCCTGAACCATCAATTTCTCAGCAGCAACGGTGGAAAACCATTCATCCCACATTTTTATGTCAACATTGGCAAGATGTGCTGGCTCTGCTTTGGCAGCTATGGCATTTCGAAGTTTCTCGGTAAAAACCATTATCTTGTCTGCCTGTCTATTGAGACTACCATTTAAGGAACGAGGTAACCCGACTACAATTCGCTCTATCCTGTGCTTCTCAACAAGCCTGATAATATTATCTATGGTTG
>CAZCKW010000035.1:0-9455 GCA_964499375.1 uncultured Dehalococcoidales bacterium | reverse complement strand
GCATTTTGGCTGAGCCAATATCTGAGTTGGCGTTGTTTTTAGCAGATCACTTCTGGCCTGGCGGACTGACCCTGGTTCTATCTAAATCGGCTTCGCTACCCAAGCATCTCTCCAGCCAATCCACTATAGCGGTGCGCATTCCCGACCACACTGTCCCTATGGCTCTTATTCAAGGCCTTGGGAAACCTATGATTGGTACCAGTGCCAACATTAACAGTCAGCCAAATACTTTAACGGTTGATGAAGTTAAACAACAGCTAGGATATAACGTCGACCTTATAATAGATGGAGGCAAGTGCACTGGTAATAACGAATCAACTATAGTTGATGTCACAGGCGAAGTACCCGTTATCCTACGTCAGGGCATTATACCCCAATATGAAATTGAGAAGGCTTTCGAGAAATATTACGAGGTAAGTAACGATGCGTATTGCTCTGGGATGTGACCACCGCGGCTTTAGAATAAAACAGGCGATAATGCAATTTTCGCCACAGCTAAATTGTAGTTACTATGATTTTGGTTGCTACGGTACTGAGCCTGTGGATTATCCTGATATTGCTCAAAGTGTAGCAAATGCAGTGAACACAGCTGGTTTCGATCAAGGTATTCTAATATGCAGTACTGGTGTAGGTATGAGTATAGCGGCTAATAAGATAAAAGGCATAAGGGCAGCTTTATGCCATGATACCTTCGCTGCAAAGCGAGCTCGTCAGCATAACGACGCCAATATTCTATGCCTCAGAGGGGAGAATATTGATACTGACTCTGCACTGGAAATTGTCAGAGTCTTCCTGTATACAGATTTTGAAGGTGGCAGACACATCTTGAGATTAAATAAAGTAAAAGCTCTGGAAATAGATTGACAATATGTGTTAAATTTCTTCTTTTAGAATCGAAAGGAGACAGCAATGAGAAGTGACATGGTAAAAAAAGGCATTGAGCGGGCACCTCACCGTTCATTATTGCATGCTGTTGGTTGCTCATCAGATGATTGGAACAAACCATTTATCGGGGTGGTCAATAGCTTTAGTGAGGTTGTCCCCGGACACATCCACCTGAAGTCTATTGCCCAAGCAGTAAAAGAGGGAATCCGCAGTCATGGTGGAGTGCCTTTTGAGGTCAATACCATCATTGTATGCGATGGAATTGCCATGAATCACCCCGGAATGAAATATAGCCTGCCCAGTCGAGAACTGATTGCTGACTCTGTGGAGGTTTTAGCAGAGGCCCATGCTTTTGATGGTCTAGTATTTATTCCCAACTGCGACAAAGTAATACCAGGTATGCTAATGGCAGCTGTAAGACTCAATTTACCCTGCGTTTTTGTGAGTGGGGGACCCATGATGGCCGGGAAGTTTTATCAAAATAACCAGGCAAGGTCAGTTGATCTAAGCTCGGTTTTTCAGGCAGTGGGCGAGGCTATTAGGGGGAATATCTCAGAGGCTGAGTTGAGTGAACTGGAATCGGTTGCCTGCCCTGGTTGTGGTAGCTGTGCTGGAATGTTTACCGCCAATACCATGAATTGTCTCACTGAGGCTTTGGGTATGGCCCTGCCCGGCAATGGAACAATACCAGCAGTGCAGGCACGGAGAGTCCAGCTTGCCTTTAAGACTGGCCAGCAAATCATGGATACGTTAGCCATTAATATCAAGCCCAGAGATATTATTACCACGGATTCCATTTACAATGCCTTTGCCGTAGATATGGCTCTGGGTGGCAGTACCAACTCTGTATTACATCTTACCGCAATAGCTAATGAGGCAGGGATTCTATTTCCACTGACTGTTCTCAACGAAATTAGCCAGAGGATTCCTCATATATGCAAATTGAGCCCGGCAAGTGATTATCACATTGAAGACCTTGATTTAGCTGGTGGTGTTCCTGCAATAATGCAGGAGATATCAGGGTTACTAAATCTTGAGGCAAAGACCATTTCAGGAAAGTCCTTGGGCGAAGTTATTAAGGGAGCTGAAATTAAAAATAGTGAGGTAATCCATTCTTTATCTAACCCCTACCACACTACCGGCGGTCTTTGCATGCTATTTGGCAATTTGGCACCTGAAGGTGGTGTAGTGAAAAGCGCAGCAGTAGCCCCTGAGATGCTGGTTCATCAGGGCCCTGCAAGGGTTTTCGAAAGCGAAGAGGCAGCTACATCAGCAATAAAGAAGGGGGCAGTGAAATCTGGAGAGGTGATTGTGATACGGTATGAGGGACCAAAGGGAGGACCTGGTATGCGTGAGATGCTGACGCCAACTTCTCTTCTCAGCGGAATGGGAATGGATAAAGAGATAGCCCTCATAACCGATGGGCGCTTCTCCGGGGCTACCAAGGGAGCAGCCATCGGTCATATTTCCCCTGAAGCAGCAGAGAGGGGACCTATAGCCGCCGTAAGAGATGGTGATATTATTAAAATCGATATTCCCAATAACAAACTAGAGATAGATTTAACTCCAGACGAGATAGAGCAAAGATTAGCCTCGTTGCCTCCGTTCGAACTAAAGATTAAAACTGGCTATCTTAAACGCTATGCTGATAAAGTGAGTTCAGCCAGCTCTGGAGCGGTATTTGTAAATTGAATGGAGTTATTTAATGAAGAAGACTGGCGCTCAGATTTTATGTGAAAGTTTAATTAATGAGGGAGCCGAGGTTATTTTTGGCATCCCTGGTGGTGCTTTGCTACCACTATATGATACCTTTACGCAATACCCACAGCTTCGGCATATACTGTTTCGTCACGAACAGGGGGCAGCCCATGCTGCTGATGGTTATGCTCGAGTAACCCATAAGGCGGGTATATGTCTGGCAACTTCAGGGCCAGGAGCTACTAACCTAGTAACGGGAATTGCCAATGCCTATATGGATTCCTCTCCTGTTATAGCTTTGACTGCCCAGGTGCCCAGACCTTTAATTGGCAAGGATGCTTTTCAAGAGATTGATATCACCGGCATTACTCTTCCTATAACTAAACATAACTACCTCGTTACCGATACTGGAGATCTGGCAAAAGTTGTCAAAGAGGCTTTTTATATCGCTACTACGGGGAGACCTGGACCTGTTCTTATTGATATACCAAAAGATGTACAGCAGGAGGAAGTGGAATTCATTTACCCAGAGAAAGTCACATTGCCAGGCTATAAGATTATTTCCAAAGGCCACGCAGTCCAAATCAAAAGAGCAGCAGAGCTTATTAATGAAGCCGAAAGACCCGTTATTATTGCCGGTAGAGGAGTAATAATATCCCAAGCTTATAATGAAATTAAGGAAATAGCGGAGAAAGCACAAATACCAGTAATCACCACTCTACTTGGCATTGGCTCCTTTCCGGAAAACCACATACTCAGTGTCGGTATGATGGGAATGCATGGCTTAGCATATGCTAACATGGCAGTACAAAACGCTGATCTACTTATCGCCATTGGCATGAGATTTGGTGACCGAGCGACAGCAGATACCAGTGGTTTTGCCCCTCACGCACGTATCATTCATATTGATATTGACCCTGCTGAAATAGGAAAAAATATACCCGTAGATATACCTATAGTTGGTGATGTTAAAAACATACTAAAAGCTATGAATCGAGAAATCAAACAAAGGGACCATCTTAATTGGCTCTCGCAGCTGGACCAGTGGCGCTACGAACATCCTTCACTGGAAATCAGGCAGAGTGACAGGCTTCTACCCCAATATGTTATTCGACAGATTTACGAAGCTACCCAAGGTGATGCCACGATAGTTACCGGGATAGGGCAGAATCAGATGTGGGCAGCACAACACTTCGTTTATACCAAACCCAACAGCTTCGTTTCATCAGGTGGCTTGGGAACTATGGGATTTGAACTTCCTGGCGCTATAGGAGTCCAGGTAGGACGTCCGGAGGAAACGGTATGGTGCATTGCAGGTGATGGAGGCTTCCAGATGACCATTCAAGAATTGGCTACTATAACACAGGAGAATCTTGCCATAAAGATAGCAATTATCAATAATAGCTGCCTGGGAATGGTAAGACAGTGGCAGGAGCTATTCTATCAGCGTTGCTACGTGGATACAGAACTTTGGAATCCCGATTTCGTGAAAATTGCTGAAGCCTATAACATACCTGGCATTAAGGTAAAGCACCGAGAGGAAGTGATTCCTGCTATACAGAGTGCAATGGATTACCCCGGCCCTTTCCTTATTGACTTTGTTGTCGATCCTGAAGAGAATGTATATCCCATTGTACAACCAGGACAAAGTCTAAGCAAAATCCTGGAATCACCCACCTCTGAGATGGCAAGTAAATATTGAGCTATTTGGGGGAAAGAAAATTGTTTGATACAAAACATACCTTAGTCGCATTAGTGGAAGACAAACCTGGTGTACTAACCAGAATAGCTGGACTTATTCGTCGGCGAGGCTTTAATATACAAAGCCTGGCTGTAGGATGCAGCGAGCAACCCGGCCTTTCACGCATGACTGTTGTTGTCAGTGGTGACTCAACAGAGGTGGAGCAGGTCAGGAAGCAATTAGAGAAATTGATTAATGTGGTTAGAGTTTCCGACATAACTGAAGAAGCTATAGTATCCAGGGAGTTAGCTCTAATCAAGGTTAACTCCACAGCCTCAACAAGAAGTGAAATCATGCAGATTGTCGATATTTTCAGAGCTAATATAGTTGATGTATCCACCAATTCACTAACAGTTGAGGTTACCGGCGACGATGATAAGGTAGAGTCGTTGATTGAGCTTCTTCGCAGCTTTGGCATCAAAGAAATCACAAGAACAGGAAGAGTTGCTTTAACCCGTGGCAGGAAAAGCTAAACTGTTAAATACTATAAAGAGGTGATACGTATGGCTAAAATTTACTATGATAAAGATTCTAACCTGGATTTAATCAAAGGGAAAACCATTGGTGTTATTGGCTATGGAAGTCAAGGTCATGCACATGCACAGAATCTAAGAGAAAGTGGCTGTAGGGTGATGGTTGCTGAAGCACCAGGCAGTGAAGGCTATAAGGCGGCGCAAAACGCCGGCTTCCAGGTAGCAACTGCTGCTGAGGTTGCCAAGGCCTCTGATATCATTATTATACTGGCTCCTGATAATTTGCATCCACAAATTTATCGTGAGTCAATTGAGAAAGAGCTATCACAAGGCAAAACCTTGATGTTTGCCCACGGCTTTAACATCCATTTTTCGCAGATTGTGCCTCCAGATAATATTGACGTAAGTATGATAGCCCCTAAGTGCCCCGGGCATATGTTACGTCAACTTTACACCGAGGGTTCAGGTTCCCCGGCTTTGATTGCCATTTATCAGGACGTCTCTGGCAGGGCAAAGGATATTGCTCTGGCTTATGCCAAAGGTATTGGCTGCACCAGGGCAGGAGTTTTAGAAACAACTTTCGCCGAGGAAACTGAAACTGATCTTTTTGGTGAACAGGCGGTGCTGTGTGGAGGTGTTTCTTGTTTGATTAAGGCTGGATTTGAAACGCTGGTAGAAGCTGGCTACCAGCCGGAGATTGCTTACTTTGAATGTCTACATGAGTTAAAGCTCATCGTTGACCTTATATACCAGGGTGGCCTGAGTTATATGCGCTATTCCGTAAGCGATACGGCTGAATATGGTGATTATACTCGTGGTCCACGGATTATCAACGATGAAGTCAGGGAGGAAATGAGGCAAATTCTGGCTGAAATTCAGGATGGTAGTTTCGCCAGGGAGTGGATTCTGGAAAACCAGGCTGGTCGCCCTAGCTTTAATGCCATGAAGCGACTGGATGCTGAACATACAATTGAAATTGTAGGTAAGCAACTTAGGGATATGATGCCATGGTTAAAATGAGTAAGCTAATAAAGCGTATAGTAGAAATCAACATGACGAAGTAAAGCTATAAGGGATTGAATGGATAAGGTAATTATCTTTGACACAACATTGCGTGATGGAGAGCAGGCAGCAGGGGCAAATCTGAATGCTCAGGAAAAGCTGGAAATAGCTACACAATTGGATAAGCTTGGTGTCGATATCATAGAGGCCGGTTTCCCTATTAGCTCACCTGGTGATTTTAAAGCTGTTCAGCTAATCAGCAAAGAAATTCAACGACCAGTAATTTGCGCACTATCCCACGCTAATGCCGAAGCTGTAGACAGAGCTTGGGAAGCAGTTAGGAAAGCAGAACATCCCCGAATTCATGTCTTCCTATCCACATCAGATATCCATCTCATGTATCAGCTCAACAAAAACCGGGACGAAATTCTGGAAACAGCCAGGGAAATGGTGGCTCGAGCCAAAAGCTATACGGGTGATGTTGAATTCTCCCCCATGGATGCTAGCCGCACTGAGCCCAGTTACCTTTACCGCTTGTTAGTAGCCGTGATTGATGCTGGGGCAACCACAGTGAATATACCTGACACCGTTGGCTATGCTGCTCCTCAAGAATTTGGTAGCTTGATTCAGAATATCCTGGATAATGTGCCCAATATCCATAACGCTGTAATTAGTGTTCACTGCCATAATGATTTGGGGCTAGCAGTAGCTAATAGCATAGAAGCAATACGAAACGGCGCGCGGCAAGTCGAATGTACCATAAATGGCATTGGTGAACGAGCCGGTAATGCCTCACTGGAAGAGATTGTAATGACACTGAAGACTCGACAGGATATTTTTAATCTCATCACCAACATTGACACTACCCAGATTTATAAAACAAGCCGGCTGGTAAGTGAGCTGACAGGCTTCCTCATCCAATCCAATAAAGCCATTGTTGGAGCAAATGCCTTTCGCCACCAATCAGGTATTCATCAAGATGGCTTAATAAAGAAAGCTATTACCTATGAAATCATCGAGCCAAAGTCGGTTGGTATTCCGTCGAGCAGCCTGGTACTGAGCAAGCTAAGCGGTAAACATGCTTTCAAGGAGAGATTGGCGGAGCTTGGTTACACTCTGAGCGAAGAGGCTCTGATTCGCACTTTCCATAGCTTTAAGGAAATAGCCGACAAGAAAAAAGAGGTTACCGACCGTGATATCGAATCCCTGGTAGCTGAGGAATTCCGTACCAGCATTGAAGTGTACCATCTTGACCATGTTGAAGTTGTTTGCGGTAATCACAGCCTTCCCACAGCCACAGTGAGACTCATTGACCCTGACGGGAAAAGCCTGGCTGATGCCGCCCTAGGTACAGGCCCTGTAGACGCTGTTTATAAAGCTATCAATCGAATAGTGGGCATACCTAATAAGCTTACAGAATTTACCATAAAATCGATCACCGAAGGAATTGATGCTATTGGAGAGGTATTAATTCGCATTGAGAGTGAGGGAGTAACCTATACAGGACGCGGTGCTTCTACAGATATCCTCGTTGCCACCGCCAAGGCATATATAAATGCACTGAATCGACTTCTAGCCAAGAAAGCATCCAAGGAGGTGAAGTCCTAATTGAGCCCGTGGCTGGAAATGATATTGCGTTTACTCTTAGCCACTGCTCTGGGGGCAGGTATTGGTTATCAGCGGGAACGAGCCGGCAAGGCAGCGGGGTTACGCACTCACATTCTAATTGCCAGTGGAGCAGCCCTGTTTACGATAGTTTCTATCTTTGGCTTCAGCGGTGCGGTTGATCCCTCACGAGTAGCTGCAAGTGTAGTTGCTGGCATTGGTTTTATCGGTGCTGGCGTAATATTTCGCGGCGCACGAAGTGAAGGAGTAGCAGGACTAACCACTGCAGCAAGTATCTGGGCTACTGCTGCTGTCGGTTTAGCCGCTGGTGCAGGGCTTTACCTGATTTCAGTAATTGCCACAATTATCATCGTAGGCACCTTATTTATCCCCAAAGTAGGCGGTTAAAATTAATAATATAACGGCATTAGAGTGAGGTAATTTTAATGAAAACATTGGCTGAGAAAATATTGGCAGTACATAGTAGTAAGAAGGAAGTAACCGCTGGTGAGTTTATAAATATCCAGGCTGATTTGGTTTTATCCAATGATGTCACAGCACCTCTGGCAATAAAGGAGTTTCGACGGCTGGGAGTAGATAAGGTATTTAATCCAGAAAAGGTAGTTATGGTACCAGACCATTTTTGTCCTAATAAAGATATTAAATCTGCTGAGCAAGCAAAGCTGATTCGCCAGTTTGCCAGGGAACAGGGGCTAATCTATTTCGAAGTAGGTCGAATGGGGATAGAGCATGTACTTTTGCCGGAACAGGGTCTTGTCTTGCCTGGGCAAGTCATCATTGGTGCCGATTCTCATACCTGTACCTATGGTGCATTAGGAGCCTTCGGCACAGGCATGGGTTCCACCGATATTGCCGTAGCTATGGCTACAGGTAAAATATGGATGAAAGTGCCGCAGACCATTAAGTTTATCTATCATGGGACACTACCTAAATGGGTCGGGGGTAAAGACCTCATTCTTTACACCATTGGTGACATTGGTGTCGATGGAGCACTTTATTCGGTAATGGAGTTCACCGGTGAAGCCATTGACGAGTTACCAATGGAAGGACGTTTTACCATGGCAAATATGGCCATTGAAGCTGGTGCAAAAGCAGGAATGTTCAATGTAGATAATAAAACGAGAGAATATGCAAGGACACACAGCACTAAGTCCTACTCAGTGTATCAATCAGACGCAGATGCTGAGTATTCGAAAGTCATTGAATACGACGTGTCGCAAATTGAGCCTCAAGTAGCCTTTCCTTCTCTCCCTTCCAATACCAAACCTGTAAGCCAGGCACATGACATAAAACTAGACCAGGTCGTAATTGGGGGCTGCACCAATGGCCGTTTGGGTGATTTAAGGCTGGCAGCTAACGTATTAAGAGGAAAGCAAATTCATCCCGAGTTGAGATGTATTGTTCTTCCAGGCTCACAGAGGGTCTATCTTGATGCATTAAGAGAGGGATTATTAGAGATTTTTATAGAAGCCGGCGCTGCAGTGAGCACTCCCACCTGTGGACCCTGCCTTGGGGGTCATATGGGAGTCTTAGCGGCTGGTGAGCGTTGCCTGTCCACCACCAACCGCAATTTTGTTGGCAGAATGGGTAGCCCTCAGTCTGAAGTTTATCTGGCTAATCCAGCCATAGCCGCAGCCAGCGCTATCTTGGGTCGAATCGGAGACCCCGAGGAGGTTAATTCATGAGATTAAAAGGCAAAACCCATAAGTTTGGTGCTAATGTTGATACTGATGTTATCATTCCAGCTCGTTATTTGAATATTTCAGAACCTGACGAATTAGCCAAACACTGCATGGAGGATATTGACTCAGAATTCATTACTAAATGCACCCCAGGAGATATAATAGTTGCTACCACCAATTTCGGTTGTGGCTCCTCTCGTGAACATGCTCCATTGGCAATTAAAGCATGCGGTGTATCTTGTGTTATCGCTCAAAGTTTCGCTCGTATCTTCTTTCGGAATGCCATTAACATCGGATTGCCCCTCCTGGAATGTGCCGAAGCAGTAGATGAAACAGAAGCTGGCGATA
>CAZCKW010000034.1:0-9483 GCA_964499375.1 uncultured Dehalococcoidales bacterium | reverse complement strand
GTCCCGGGCGCCGGAAGTCGGGTAAATAGAATTCGGCGGAATCCATCTCCTGCACGGTGTCAACCCCGACATCGCTGTTTTCGCCAAGTCGATGGCTAATGGATATCCCATGGCTGCCGTGATAGGCACCGAAGCTGTCATGCAGGCAGCCCAGTCCACATTCATTAGCAGTACCAACTGGGCAGAGCGTATTGGCCCGGTGGCTGCCCTGGCAACCATCCGCAAGCATCGCCGTGAAAACGTGGCTGAACACCTGATAAGCACAGGCAGTCTCGTGCTGGCAGGCTGGCAGAATATAGCCAGGGAAACAGGGCTCAAGCTGCACACCAGCGGCCTGCCAAGTTTAAATCAATTCAACCTCGATTATGAGAATGAGCTGGCATTGACCACCCTCTTCACTCAGATTATGCTGGAGAAGGGATACCTGGCGTGGAGCCAGTTCAAGCCGTCCTATGCCCACCAGAAACATCACATTGAACAATACCTGGCAGCAACAAGGGATGCATTTACCATCATGGCACAGGCAGTCACCCAGGGTAATGTGGAAAGTCGCCTGAAGGGAAAACCAGCACGGCGAGGTTTCTATCGGCTGGCGTAGCTTCAAACAGAAGGAGTGCGGAAAACTGAACTATCGCCCTCTTGGCAGGACAGGCTTGCGGGTATCCAGCATAGCGTTGGGCACCGTGTCCCTGGGTATGAGTTATGGCATTGAGGTACCTGGCAGGCTCAATCAGCCAACCAGGGCAGATGCCATCCGACTGTTGCAGCAGGCTGCTGATGCCGGCATCAACCTTTTCGATACCGCTCCAGCTTATGGCGAGAGCGAGGGGCTAATTGGCGAGGCAATTGGTCACAGGCACGATTGCTATTTTGCCACCAAGGTCACCATCCCTCATGATAATGGGATAGTTTTAACCGGCAGGTCATTTGAGCTAGCGATTAACACTTCATTAGAGGCAAGCCTGAAAGCCTTGCGTAGAGACATGCTGGACATTGTTCAGATTCACAATGCCACTGCTGACATCTTGAACCAGGGTGAGATTACTGAAATCCTGCTGAATGCTCGGAAATCAGGCAAAATCCATTTTCTGGGCGCCTCGGTTTATGGAGAGGAAGCGGCTCAGGCTGTTATCAAGTCAGGTAGCTTTGATATATTGCAGGTGGCTTATAACCTGCTGGACCAGCGTATGGCAGCCAGGGTATTTTCTGCTGCCAATCAAGCCAACATCGGCGTTATATGCCGCTCCGCTTTGCTCAAGGGTGCTCTCACCGGGAGAGCCAGGTGGCTTCCCGAGGAATTGACTGCTCTGCGACAGCATGCTACCAGGGCGATGAATTCTATGGCAGGAAGCTGGCAGAGGCTGCCTCAAATAGCCCTGCGGTTCTGCCTGTCGTCCCCTTATATCGATACTGTTCTTGTCGGCGTAACCGGTGAACAGGAACTGAGTTCAGCCCTGGAGGCTGCTACGGCTGGACCGTTGGCCCATGATGAGCTTGAGCTAGCTGCCAGCCTGGCTCTGACAGATGAGCACCTTATAAATCCTACCTACTGGCCGGTACCATGAAAAACTCAAACGAACCCATCGTCTTCTGGACTGAGGCGGGGCAGGGCATCGGCATGGGGCATCTATGCCGCAGCCTGGTTATCGCCAGGGAATTCTTTAAATCTGGAAAGCCGTGCCTGTTTGTAATCAACAATGACCTTTCCGCCAGGGACAGGTTAAATGCCGAAGGATTTCCCTTTGAATTCGGTAATCTGGAGGGCAGAGAATTGCCTTCCATACTTGATAATACACCGAAGACGGTTATCTTTGATAGCAAAAAAGATGTAACATCACTTATTCCAGCACTCAAACGCTCGGGGCATAAAATCATACTTTTAGATAATGTTACACCGGCGAGGCTTTATGCTGATATGGTAATTTATCCATCACCCCTTTTTGTCGATAATCTCGATTGGACAGGTTTTAAGGGTCATGTTTATAGTGGCGCCCGATACGTGCCGGTAGATGAAACATACCTGAAAGCCAGGAATAGATGCCGGATGCTGAAGCACCAACTCCCTTATCGCATGCTGGTTACCATGGGAGGCGGCGACACCAGGCAATTAACCTACCAGGTAGTTAGCTCTTTATTCCATCTGCCTCAACCCGTTGAGATTAAAGTGGTCATTGGTCCCGCTTTCATACCTGATACCCGGTTAATTGAGCTTGAACGAGAAAATGACCCCCGTCTTCAATTCATAACAAGGCAGAACAACCTCGCTTCACTCATGGCAGATTCGCACATAGCCATTACAGCGGTGGGAATCACCCTGTACGAACTGGCGGCAGTGGGTGTTCCTGCCATTGTCATAGCCAATTATAGTGAAGACCACCGCGACATGGAGCTTCTCGCTGAAATGGGCTTCAACCAGCCACTTGGCTTCTACCAGGATATAGCGCCATCCCATATTCAGGAGGCAGTTTCCAGACTCATTCAGGATGCCACTGCCTGGCAGAACATGAGGGAAAAGGGCTGGCAGTTGCTGGATGGTTTTGGTGCTCAACGAATTGTGGAGTGCATTCTGGGAAACAGTGAAGGGGTTCATAGATAAGCAATGGTGGAGTCTGAGTTTTTACTTGACCTGGCAATAGCTTTTGGTGCTGCCTTAGGTGGTGGACTAATTGCCAGGTTATTGAAACTGCCTGCAGTTACCGGCTATATCCTGGCCGGTATCGTTATCAGTCCTCATGCTCTGGGCCTGGTTCAGAATACCAATGATATAAGGATTCTGGCGACTATCGGCGTGGTACTTCTCCTGTTTACTTTAGGGGTTGAATCTTCCTTCCATGAGCTGAAGCGGATAAGGAATGTGGCAATTTTTGGTGGCGTTGCTCAGATGGTTATTACCGCTGCTGTGGGAATCGTTATAGTCATGCCTTTATTCGGGTTGGGCATTCGTGAAGCAGTGGTTTTTGGTTTTCTGATTTCCTTGAGCAGCACCAAGCTGGTAGTTGGAATGCTTATGGAAAGGGGAGAGGCGAACTCAGTACATGGGAGGGTAATGATAGGAATCCTGCTGGTGCAGAACATTGCCGCAGCTTTTGCCATGTTCATCTTGCCGGTACTGGGGGTCGGTGGTGAGGTACTGCTACTACCTATATTGGGCGTAGCCGTTCTCAAGGCAGTGGCGTTCATCGCGCTGGTGTTGGGTGTTGGGATTTGGTTGATACCACATGTATTGAAGCGCGTGGCTATGAGGCAGTCCCGGGAATTATTTATCATAGCTGTAGCAACATTGTGTATAGGGGGTGCTTTTTCCGCTTATTACCTGGGATTATCCGCAGCCATAGGGGCATTTGCTGTCGGTCTTATGATTAGTGAGTCTGACTTCGCCCACCAAGCACTGGGTGATATGGTGTCACTGCGCGATTTATTCGCAGCGTTATTTTTTGTATCAATCGGTATGCTGATAAATTTGCCTTTTTTGGTTAGCAATATCAATTCTTTGCTAATACTGATTGCTGCTATTGTTCTGATAAAGTTCGCTATTAGCTCCGGTATTACCCGTGTGTTCGGCTATCGTGGAAAAACAGTGCCACTGGTAGGAGCCGGTATGGTGCAGGTCGGTGAATTCAGCTTTGTACTGGCAGAATTATGCCTCGGTGTGGGCGTAATAGGTCAATATGCCTATTTCATGATAATCGACAGCGCGGTGCTTACTATAATTATTACACCTTTTATTTTCATAATAACTTCTAAGTTATGTTTTAAGTGGAGGGGAGCCGTACAGGTTGCCGGTGAAGACATAGACCAACTGTCTATGAGAATCGCCGGTGTGCCTAACCATGTAGTCCTTTGTGGATATGGCCGCGTAGGTAGAAATGTCGCCAGACTCCTGGAATACTTTAACGTTCCCTATACAGTCGCTGACCTCGACCCTAAAACCATATCCGAACTACGGCAGAAGGAAGTCCCCTGTATTTATGGAGATGCGGGCAATTCCAGGGTGCTCCATAAGGCAGGAGTAAAGAATGCCGCTGTTCTAGCGCTTGCTATAGCCGACCCGATGTCAGTGAGACTCGCGATTGATTATGCACGGCGAGTTAATCCAAACCTGGACATAATCGCTCGCGCTCATAATAATTCTGAGCTTAAGTTCTTGCGGGGTAGGAATGTTTCTGAGATAGTTCAACCTGAGGCAGAGGCCGGCATAGAGATCGCCCGGCACATCTTGTGCCGCCTGGGCATGCCCGTGACTGAAGTTGAGGAAGTTGTTGCCAGGCAGAGAAGAGTATATCCACGAGTGTAGATAAGGCGGGTATTGTCTGCCCGTGCCAGATTCACAGGTTAAAGATATGACACAGGAAGGGTGTTCAGTTATAATCTGGCGCAGTAAACGAAAGCATATTACCCGGCAAGGTAACTAGAATGGTTAAGTTTGGTGATTAATATAAAACCTATGGCGCTGTTGATAATATAGTTTCAGCGTTTTTACCATAAGGCACTGTGGGATGAGATTGAAGATGGAGATAATACCTGCTATCGATATCAAGAACGGCAAATGTGTTCGGCTGTATCAGGGCGATTACAGCCGGCAAACAGTTTTTGATGCAAATCCGGCGGCAGTGGCATTAAGATGGAAGTCCCGGGGAGCGCGATGGCTGCATGTAGTTGATTTAGATGGGGCGGCTACCGGGGAGATGGGAAATGTGATGGTGATTGAAGAAATAATAAGAACCAGCGGTTTATTGGTGCAAATGGGTGGTGGTATCAGGCGAGAGGAAGTAGCGGAAGAGTTGCTACGCAAAGGGGTGAATCGTATAATCCTGGGCACCGCAGCTATTGAGAATCCGGAGTTGGTGAAACGATTATGCCGGCGATTCGGGGAAGCTGTAGTAGTCGGGCTTGATACCCGGAATGGCATGGTGTCCAGCCACGGCTGGCAGAAGGACACAGTAATCGATGTATTGCAGCTAGGGCAGTGGATGGTAAAGCTTGGGGTGGGACGTTTTATCTATACCGATATAAAGAGGGATGGTACACTCACCACACCTGATTTTGAGACCGTAGAAAAATTAGTTGCTGAGTTGCCTGTACCCATTATTGCCTCGGGTGGTATTTCCAGGCTGGAGCATTTGCAGCGGCTTGAAGAGCTAGGAGTGGAGGGAGCTATTATCGGCAAAGCTCTGTACACTGGAGATATTGATTTGAAGGAAGCTATAAGCAGTATCGGAGGTAAGAGAGCAGATGCTTAAGTTCGATGACAGGGGTTTAATTCCAGCTATTATTCAGGATGCCAGAAATGGTGAGATTCTTATGCTGGGCTATATGAATAAACAGTCGTTACAGAATACGTTATCCAGTGGAGATGTCTGGTTCTATAGTCGTAGTCGGCAAGTGCTATGGCATAAAGGAGCTACATCGGGCAACTTCCTCAGGGTGAAGTCCATTGCCAAAGATTGCGATAGCGATACGCTTCTTATCAAAGCCGAGCCTGCAGGCCCAGTATGTCATTTAGGCTATCGGACTTGTTTTATCCAGGGTGACGGGGAATTCAGAATTTTAGAGACTGACGACTTAGATTAGTTTTCTTCAGCGTTGTCGGTCTCGATAACTACATTTAATGACGATATGGCAGCTTCTAACTGGCTATCGTCAGGTTCTCTGGTAGTCATAGATTGCAGCATTAATCCCGGGGCAAGTAGAATGCGTGATATGAGGCTTTTAGTGTGTCTCGCTCCAAATCTGGTGACTTCATAGCCGAGAGCAGCTATAACCGGCAGGAAAACTACTCGAAATACGATGCTCATCCATATCGATGGGCGACCCAGCAGGGTGAAGACAATGATAGCGATGACCAGCACGGCAAACAGAAAGCTGGTGCCGCAGCGGGTATGGGCTGTAGAGTAGTTTTTCACTGCTTCCACCTCTAAAGGACACCCTGCCTCATAGGCGTTGACTACTTTGTGCTCCGCTCCATGATAGGCAAAAACCCTTTTAATGTCAGGAATCAAGCTCATTAGCTTAAGGTATAGCAGGAAAATGGCAATGCGTATAACACCCTCAACTAAATTGCTGACCAAATCGGAGGCGATATAGTTATCGAAGTAGCGGGCAATGAATAGTGGGGCGACAAAGAAAAGACCCACAGCGAATGCCACGCTGGCAGCCGCGGTTCCCCATAAAGCTGCCGCGGGTATTTTTTCTTCTTCCTCTGACGAGGCGATCTGGGCAGATTGCAGCAGTGCCTGAATACCCAACACCATGGTTTCGATAAGAACAATGATTCCTCTGATAAACGGTATTTCTCTAAGACGCCCCTTGTATATATTAGCCAGTGGTTGTTTAATCACTTCTAATTTGCCGTCGGGGCGGCGTACGGATACAGCCAGATTAGTCCTGCCCCGCATCATCACCCCCTCTATTACTGCCTGTCCGCCATAATAGAATGGTTTTGACATTTTCTTCATGGTTAAATTAAAAAGGGGGTGACTCATATTATAGGCCACCCCTTAGTTTTATAATTGAGCTACCGCCAATCAATCCTTTATCTTGTAGCGCTTCTTAAAGCGCTCTACTCTACCCATAGTATCAACTATCCTCTGCTTACCTGTGTAGAACGGGTGACAGTTACTGCACAATTCGACTTTAATTTCCGGACTAGTTGAGCCAGTAGTGAAGGTATTACCACAGAGGCAGGTTACTTTGGCATTCTCGTAATATTTAGGATGGATCTTGGCTTTCATTATAAACACTGACCTTCTTTTTATATTTGGTTGCCGGCTCATATTTAACCGAGCCGTCTATTAAAGCAAAGAGCGTGTGGTCTCTGCCCATGCCTACGTTGCTGCCAGGGTTGATGCGAGTTCCACGCTGCCGAACTATAATATTCCCAGCACGGACTTGCTCCCCTCCATATTTCTTCACTCCCAGGCGCTTTGACTGGCTATCGCGCCCACATCGAGTACTGCCACCACCTTTCTTATGTGCCATTTCTATTCTCCCGGTTTAACTATTTCGCTTACCGCTATTCTGGTGTAAATTTGGCGATGTCCTGTTTTCTTGCGGTATCGGACCTTGGATTTATATTTAAATACTATTATTTTATCTCCCTTAACTTCTCCTAAAGAGGTAGCTATAACTTTAGCTCCCTCAATAGTCGGGTTGCCCATAAGCGTGTTTTCTTCATCGCCGATGAAAAGCACCTTATCCAGCTCGACCGTATCACCTTTGGATGTACGTAAGCCATCAACCTCCAGGGTTTGTGGGGGGGCGACTTTATACTGCTTACCTTTTGTCTCTATAATAGCGTAAATCTCTTTATCTCCGGCTTTTGTTTATAAATTGTGAGTCATATGTATATAGCGCCGTATCTGGTATTATCTTTTAGATCTCTAACAAGAGGTTGAATTCTATCAGTGCAAATTGCCAGGTGTCAAGTTAAGCAGGTTTTTACATGAGGTATGGCTATGTTTTTCTACATCTGGTTTTCAGCCAATCCAGTGCGGTAGTCATCGCTTTTTCTTCCAGTCGTAGCCTGTGCCTGGCACCCGGTAGTATAGTTATCTCTTTGGGTTCTTGAGCCTCCTGGTAAAGCTGGTATGCGTGCTCTACAGGGACTGTTTCATCGGCATCTCCATGAATTACAAGAAGTGGCCTGGGGGAAACCATGCCTATCCACTGGATAGGAGAGATTGTCTTAAAGCCATTGAGCCATTCTTTCTTTGAGTGAGGGAAATCATTGTCTCTTATGGCCCCAATTTCACGGAAGTGCTGGATGGTATGGACAAGTTTTTCCGCATTGGTAAAAAGGTTGAAATCAGCAGGGCAGGCACAGGTTACCAGTGAAGATATACAGGGGTTGTGAGCGGTAGCATAGACGCTGACTGCTGCTCCGCCACTAAAGCCGAGGAGGCAAAGGCGTGCTTTATCTGTTGCCCTGTGGTGGTACAGGAAGTTAATTGCAACTTGCAAATCCCGACTCCATCCGAGGATATCAAAATTGCCCTGACTTCTTCCCGCACCGCGGAAGTTAAATATCAGGGTAACGAAGCCAGCAGCGCAAAACATTTGTGCCAGCACGGAGTAACCTTTATCCTCGGGATTGTAGGGGGTGGCGGGAATGCCATGGCAAATACATAAAGCAGAGCAGGGTTCATTTACTAAAGGGATAAAAAGTTCACCCACCAGTTCAAGCTCATCGCTCTTTAGACAAATGCTTTCTATTTTCATCTCTAACAGTTTTAGAGATAATGAGACCGTCTTTTTTTCTTGAAGAAGTAACCCGCAATGAGACCCAGAACGAGACCGCCAAGGTGAGCTTGCCATGCTATTCCTGGTAAGAAGGAAATCAACAGGAAGATCAGGATAGCTGCCCAGAGGGGAACTGGAACAGGGATAAGGAATACAAAGACCGGTACTTTGGGAGCTATCATCGCCAGCGTACCACCAAGGGCGAAGATAGCACCTGAGGCTCCTATGCCTATTGAGAATGGTGACCCCATGAGTATGTAGAAGATATTACCCAGCAACCCCCCGGCGAAGTATATTTTCAGGAAATTTTTCTCTCCAACTATTCTGAGTATAAAGCTTCCTAAAAAATACAGGCTTATCATATTGCATGCAAGATGCCACAGACCTCCGTGGACAAAGAGGTTGGTTATTATGGTCCACGGTTGGTGCAGAAAATAAGCCGGAGTTAAACCTAGAAGAAAGAAGACATCTGGCCTTACCAGAGTAACAATGAAGATTAAAACATTTACAATTATCAGGAACCAGATAGCATTTAAATTAAAGCTACTGTATCTTCTCATTGGCCAAATTATAGAGTATATTCACTCTTTACAGCAATTAGTATGCTATATATTTTCCAGGTTGTTTTTGTCCCGGCATATCGCTTATGCCCACCAGCAGGCGAGAAGGATTCCTAATGCTGCTCCTACTATAACTTGAAACCGGGTATGTCCAACCAGTTCTCGCAGGAAATGCTCAAACTCGAGGTGAGTTTTGGGGAATTCGACCAGCAAGTGATTTAAGATAACAGATTGCTTGTCTACTGCTTGCCGTACGCCAATGGCATCGTACATTATTATAGCTGCGAAAAAGAAACTGATGGCGAAAACGCTTGTACCTACGCCATATATTATGCCTATAGTTGTTGCCAGGGCACAAACCAGGGCCGAGTGGGCACTGGGCATTCCCCCCATACTAACCAGATACCGTAGGTTAAGATGTTTTTCCCTTATTGCCTGGATAATTGTTTTTATTGCTTGAGCTACAAGCCAAGCACCAACAGGAATGACTAGTACCTTGTTAGCTGCAATCTGGCTCAGTATATCCATTATTCATCTGATTTTAGCATTGATAGATTCCCTGGCTGCAAACAGTTAATGTTAACGACTTCGCACATTCATTTCAAGTTATTGCTGTATGCCTGTCTATCCGGCATAGAAGCTATCTATCCATTCTGGTCTTCGGGGTTGTTTTCCACTCTCCAGC
>CAZCKW010000033.1:0-9655 GCA_964499375.1 uncultured Dehalococcoidales bacterium | reverse complement strand
GGAATTTCTTCTCATCCCGCATTTGGCTTAACATTTGAATAAGTTGGATAGAATCAATGTCGAAGACGCTCTTAGCTTCAGGATGATTGCCAAAGCTCTGGTAGTCACCAGTCAAACAAACGATATTTCCTATGCCCAGAGCAACCGCTCCCAGGACGTCACTTTGAATGGCAATCCTGTTTCTATCTCGGCAAACTATTTGCATAACAGGGTCAACACCCAGTTCTTTTAAGAGGATACAGCCACTCAGGCTGGACATTCGTACGATGGCGGTCTGGTTATCAGTCACGTTTAATGCATCGCAATAAGGTTTGAGCAATTCGCCTTTCCTTTGAATGACTCTAGGCACAGCCCCTTTTGGGGGACCTGCCTCAGCAGTCACCGCAAATCGTCCGTTTTCTAACACTTGTTCTAGATTAGTCCCTGCTTTCATGACTTAACACCTCTTCCTTTTTACCCTGAATTGCACGATTTTTAGCTAAGGTGATAGTGAATTTGCTTCCTATCCCACTTTCAGGGCAAGGACTTTCCACCCATATTATGCCACCATGGGCTTCGATGATTCTTTTGGCTATGGCCAGTCCTAAGCCAGCTCCTTGTGAGTTTACCCTGATACCTCGATAAAAGTCATCAAATATACGCGGCAGGTCATTAGTCGGGATGCCAACACCAGTATCTATGAACTCCGCCAGAATATAGTTGTTTTGCTCACTCATTTTGAGGGTCACTGCTCCTCCCTTAGGGGTGAACTTAATCGCATTCTCCAGCAAATTGGTGAACACTTGTTGCAGGCGGGCTGGGGTGGCGTTGATTAGAGACAACTCTTCTGGCATTTCGACATTCAGTTGTACACCTTTTCTCCGGGCTAAAGGCTCGACGATTTCTTTAGTGTTTTCCACCAATCTGAGCAAAGACATTGCCTCCATCTTCAACTCTCTGGCATCGATGCGGGAGATGTCCAGGATATTATCAATTAGATTTAACAGCTCCTTAATCCTCTGGCTACTTCTTTGTAACATACTCTTTTGCTTTTCGGTGATTTCTCCAGCGTAACCGCCGAGCATAACTTGCATGTAGCTTTCAACAGCGGCCAGTGGGGCTTTTAGGTCATGGGTGGTTATGGATAGGACATAAGCCAGCGTGTCCCTGGCCTGACTGAACCTGGAGTAGACCAGACCAACAAGCCTTTGCATAATTTCATATCCCACACGGGGACTATCTTCAAGTAAACGCTGGAGTCCTGCCCCATCTAAAGCAATCACTTTGGTTTTTTCGATACAACTTGCTGACATAGTGAGAGTATGTGACTTGGCGATTGCTGACCATCCAAAGGCTTGGCATGCAGTTATCACCTCGATTGCTCCTTTTCTAGCTGACTTGGGGCCGAGGTGAATCGACATTTCCAAAACAACTCCCCCGTCTTCAACGATGTAAAGTTTCCTGGCCTCCTCGCCTTCGGTGAAAATGGTTGCCCCTGTTTCATAGACTTCTTCCTGGCAGAGCCCCGCTATTTTGTCCAGCTCGCTATCGGTCAGTCCCTCAAACAACGGGCACCTTGCTAATAACTGTTTCATGGGCTCCATGATTTTTCCCCACTTCCTGTTAACATATCCCTGTGCAAATTATATAGTAATAGCCTGCTAGCGTCTAGAATGGTTTTGGGGGACCCCCTGTGAGACTGACGCTCCAATCTTTAGGTGGGATAATCTCTTCCAGCTTATCCAATCTGCCTAGCTTGGTGAGCCGTTCGATAATCAGATGCCAGGCACACAGCAGGTCAGGGTTAATTTCGCACTTCCCCCCTTCTGAGCCGCCACAGGGTCCATTGGATAAATTCTTGGGGCACCTGGCAATAGGGCAGATTCCACCTGTGTAATCCAATATGCAATTGCCACACTCCAGACAGCGCTCAGCCTCTTTCCATTCGGCATGGGCTCCCCCTGAAGAGATGGTATTGCAACCTGGATGAACTACCTTGTCGACAACTGCTGCTACCGTTTGAATCCCGATGCCACAAGTAAGAACCAGGATTGAATCTGAAGAATCGATAGCTTGTAGGTGGGGCGCTAGCTTTAGCCTGGTAAGGGATTCATTACACACCATATCAATAACAGAGAAGCCAGGGATGGCTTTGCCTTCATCTTCCAGCTTCTGCTTAATCTCAATTACCTGCTGTTCCCCACCACTCTCACATCCCTCGGCACACCCTTTGCAACCAATGAGGAAAACCTTCTTCTCTCCATTTAGGTAACGTAGGATTTCCTCCATAGATTTTTGTTCTGAAATCAGCATTTCATTACCCTCTTCCGAGCTCCTGTAGCACGACACGGATGATTTGAGGAATCTTTTGCTCAAGCTCCGGGGACAACTCCAGCCCCCAATCTATTTCCTTGGTCTCCACACCGATAATAACAACATCTTTGGGCTTACTCCCAATACATTCCATCATATTCAGGGTGTCAAGCAAACCTATCTGGTGCAGAGATGTGGAGATATTGGCTTCCATTGGCACATCATTAGCCTGGAAGCGATAAATTGAACCTGGGTGGCCCCCACCTTTTACCGCATCAATAACAATTAATTTATCGGTGCCATCCAGGAGGTGAACAACGTCTGGGGATGTCCCCCCATCTATTACCTTAACAGGAACATTAGTAAGCAATGGGCTATCCTGTAAAGCCTGAACTACATGAATGCCCACCCCTTCATCCTTTAACAACAAATTTCCTACTCCCATGACTACGGTACTCTTCTTTGAGCCGTTCTCCTCGTCTTTATGATATACGAAATTGGCCAAGGTTTCTTCCTTTAGGAGTTATCAGGTGTACTGCGCAGGCTAAGCAAGGGTCAAAAGACCTTGTAATACGCACAATCTCAAATGGATTCTCACTGTCCTTTATCTTTGTCCCAATAAGCGCTTGTTCAATAGGTCCCGGCTGGTCTCTGTCATCCTTAGGAGAAACATTCCAGCTAGTAGGGGTCACAACCTGGTAGTTGGCAATTTTGCCCTCCTTTATCTCCAACCAGTGGCCCAGAGCTCCCCTCGCTGCCTCAGTCAATCCCATTCCCTGGGCTTCGTCAGGAATTATGTACTCAATGTAAACTGGTTCTCCCGGTTTAAGTTGCAGGAGCCAGCCTGGCATGGAGTCAGCTATGATTTTAGTGCTCAGGGCACGTGCAATATGGCGGCCCAGGACTGAAAACAAGGCATCAGTGGACACGTTAAGTCTGGCCATGGTGGAGTCAACTAAGGCTTTTACTGTTGGCTCACCACTGGCGTAAGTCACCAGCACCCGAGCCAAAGGACCAACTTCATAGACCTTGCCGTCATACCGGGGCGACTTTGCCCAGGAGTAAGCTCCGTCCTTCCCTTCATCAGGCCTGGTTTCACCCTGGGAGGGGTTTCTACCAGTGGTTGAGCTAGCATACCAGGAATGCCTTACCTCTTCGCTAATTTTACCAGGGTTTAGTTTGCCTAGATTGAGGTCGGCGGAAAGTGTACCTTGTTTAAATAATCTTTCCCTCCTTGTGAGATTGGGCTCCTTACCATCGAGTTCATAGCTTCCATAGGAAAGTAAATTGCTACAACCTCTACCCATTTGGAAGTGATCACTGTAAACCTCGCCTATGGCTAAAACATCTGGCAGGTAAACAGTATCAATGAAATCTCTCACTTCATTTAATCTCCATAGGAAGGAAGTAATTTTATCAACAGTAGGAACCTCAGTAACACCACCAGGGACAATTCCTACATTATGAGGCATCTTGCCTCCGAAAATAGCAAGCATCTCCTGGGATTTGCGACGCATGGCGAGCGCTTCTACATAATGAGCAGCAAGCTGCTGGTCAACCTCGTCAGGAAATCGATAGTCTCCCTCGTACCGAGGGAAGAAGGGTCCTAGTTCCCCCCGCTCAATAAACTTCTTGATTGAGTTCAACCCGGGGCTGTTACCCTCGTATTTTGCTACCTTAGCTATGTCCACATAGTCTAGCGCTGCCAGGTGGTAGAAGTGAAGGATATGGTCAGCAATGTGAGCCGCACCCAAAATTAGATTTCTAATAATCCTCCCATTATCTGGTATCTTATCGGCGAGCCCAAAAGCACTATCCAAACATAAGGCGGCTGCGGTAGAGTGACTGGTTGGACAGACACCGCAGATGCGCTGAGTCAATCTTTGGGCATCACGAGGGTCTCTTCCTTGTAGAATTAATTCAAAGCCACGAAATAGAGTTGCTGAACTCCGGGCGTCTTTTACCTCCCCTTCCTCAACTACTGCCTCAATCTTTAGATGTCCCTCAATTCGAGTGACGGGGTCAATCACGATATGCCTCAATTATTTGCACCCCCCTTGATTAGTAACCTGACCTAATGGTAATAAAGGCTGGACCATTTTCTCATAGAGCGGCGAAAAAATATCGGGAAAACCCGGTTCCACGCAACCCATGCAGGGAGAACCACTGCCTATGCACCAGTTTACCCCATTGTTCCAAAGTCTGGTGGGACAATCGGCATAGGTTACAGGACCTTTGCAGCCCAGTTCATAAAGGCAGCCAGGATCCCCCAGCTTCTTAGCGAACTTACCCTCATCGTAGTAGGACCGCCGGGGGCAGTTCTCATGAATCAATGTGCCAAAGAAAGCTTTGGGGCGTCTGTAGTCGTCCAAATCTTCCGGTTTGGGCAGGCCAGAAAGAAGAATAATCGCCAGAGTCCCTGCGAACCAATCTGGATGCGGAGGGCAACCAGGGACATTTATCACCGGGGTAGAGATTTTAGTGATCTTTAAAGCCTCTTCAACGCTAACACACTGCGTAGGGTTAGGGCTGGCAGCGGGAATTCCTCCAAATGAAGCGCAGGTACCCAAGGCTATAACCGCCAGAGCATTTCGGGCCAGGGATTCAAATCGTGAAAATATTGTTATCGCCTTTCCACCTTCTTCGCCAAGGACACCATGAATCCCGCCCTGAGCTGTGGGTATAGCCCCCTCCATCACCAGGATATAGTTACCTTTTTTCTGGTGAGTGGTATCTTCAAGCACGCGGAGTGCAGGGTCTCCAGCTCCTGCCATTAAGGTAGGGTGAAATCTAAGATTAATATGCTTTCCCGGGATTACCTCGTCTATTAATACATTTTTAACGCTGGGACTTACTAAGTTCAGGACGGAAATAGAGCAACCTGTGCATCCAGCTCCCTGTAACCAGACTACCGGGAGCTCTTCGGGCATAGTCTTTGGCATTACTACCTCCTTGGGAAACCCGCCTATCTTATCACGCTATTTAAAAAGGCTCAAGGTTATGTTAATTAGCTCATTTCGCTCAGCGTCGAACTGGTACACAGGTGAATAAGATAAAATCTGTTTTACCAGTAAAAAATCGGCCTCAGATGGGGACGGTTCCAACCACTTTAGCTTCGTTTTTCAATTTTTGGTAGGCCGTGAGGGATTCGAACCCACGACACCCTGATTAAAAGTCAGGTGCTCTGCCAACTGAGCTAACGGCCCATGATTTAACAGGTTGTAGTTAACAAGGTTGCTCTCAGGATTGAGACTCTTTTGAGTCCACTGTCAGGAGGGTGGAAACATAACATGCAAAAGCGGGATGTACATCGCAAATGTAGCCACCATCAACTGCATCGACAGAAAAAGCTATCCTGTTTGGTTTTCTAACAGGGTCACCAAACTTGCTAAGTCCTGTTTCATTCCAGGGCATGCTGTGCCCCAATATTTCGAGAAAGCCTCTAACATCCCTGGATTGCTCCAGCAACACTTCGAAAGGGAGCTGTTGTGCCAGGTTATTCAGTTGCTCTGGATTCAATTTTATTCGCATGTCTGGTAAAAATTATACTTTGATGGGTGGGGGGTGTCAATAAATACCATATACCAGATTTATGTTCTTCGCCAGGCCAGGATAGCTGTAATGCTGAGTCCCACGCCTGCGATTACTGCCCCACGCCAGCCAATAAGGCACAGGCTGGTGACGATTGCACCGGCAATAACGATGCCTATAAGTATAGAAAGAAAGGAATATCGAAACTTCAGGCCGAGCAGGAAAGCAACAATTGAACCTGTCCAGGCTCCAGTGATGGGGAGTGGTATAGCCACAAATAGTATTAACCCAATTTTCTCATATCTTTCGATAGCCCTTCCCCGCCGCCTGGTATGTTCAAATACCCAGTCTACTATACGCCCTATACCTGCTCTACTGGCTGCTTTGGCCAGGGAGTCCAGAAACAGTAACAGAATTGGCACAGGTATCAGGTTGCCAACGATAGCCAGGCAGAATGCCTTGTACCATGGCATGTGGAATAAGTTAATTGCTACCGGTAAAGCTCCTCGAAGTTCCACCACGGGTAAAGCAGATATGATAACGATTATTAACTCGTGAGGAATATTCCAGCTCAGAATTTCTTCGAACATTAGCTCTTGATTGGCTATTATATCACTGAATTTTAATCTAATACTCTCTTGTCAAGGCACACCGATTAGGGTAAAGTAGTGTTTATATTAAGGTGAAGAAAAGATGAGTGTCAAAGAGCTTTACATAATATTACCTGCGCTTAACGAAGAAGAGACCATCGGCAAAGTCATTGATGAAATCCCCAGGAAAGAATTGGAGGAGAAGGGATATCTGGTTAAGGTTCTGGTTGTTGATGGCAATAGCAGTGACCTGACCCGGCAGATAGCTCAGGAAAGAGGAGCTGAGGTTATCATCGAGCACAGGAAAGGCAAGGGAAGAGCAATGAGAACGGCCTTTGCACATGCCAGGGCTGACTTTGTATTTATGCTCGATGCTGATTGTACCTATCCCGCTGGTTACATAACGGATATGATGGACAAATTGAACCAGGGCTATGATGTGGTAATTGGCTCCAGGTTGAAAGGCGATAGAGCCAAAGGGTCTATAAGCCGTTTGAATATCGTAGGTAATCATCTACTTACTATAATGGCAAGGCTGTTGTATTTTCGGAGGATAAGCGACCTGTGCACCGGGTACTGGGGATTCAAGGGTGATATTATTCCTGAGCTGGGCTTATCTGCTGAAGGGTTTAACCTTGAGGCTGACCTGTTCTCACAAATAGCCAAAAACGGATATCGAATGGGCGAGATTCCCATTTACTATCGCCGACGTGCTACACCCAGTAAGCTCCGTTCTATTAGAGCGGGGCTTAGAATAGGCTGGACACTGATAAGAAATAGGTTTTCCTGATGTATAAATACTTCGTTACCGGTGGAGCCGGATTTATCGGCAGCCATCTTGTCGACCGTCTCATCAACTACGGTGAGGTAACTGTCTATGACAATCTCAGCTCAGGCAAGATGGAATTCATTGAACAACATCTGGGCAGGACCAATTTTAGATTCATGCAAGGCGACCTGCTGGATTTCGAGGCGTTGAACCAAGCCATTGCTGGCCAAGTTTTAGTCTTCCATCTGGCTGCTAATCCTGATGTCAGGGCTGGTATTACAGATACCAACCTTGATTTACAGCAAGGAGTAAGGGCTACTCATAATGTTCTAGAAGCTATGCGAATTAACCATATCGCCAGAATAGTCTTTGCTTCCAGCTCTACGGTTTATGGCGAAGCGGGCACAATGCCGCTTGACGAGGATTATAGTCCTTTGATACCCATATCTCTGTATGGCGCAGCCAAGCTTGCCTGTGAGGGATTCATATCAGCATATTGTCATCTATTTGATATGCAAGCCTGGATTTTCCGCTTTGCCAATGTCGTTGGTGTCAGAGCCACACATGGTGTTATCCTTGACTTCATTAATAAACTGAGGCAGAACCCCGTGAGGCTGGAGATACTTGGGGATGGCACCCAGGAAAAGCCTTATCTTCATGTTAGTGACTGCGTTGATGGTATCCTGTTTGGCTTTGAGAATTCTCAAAAACAGGTCAACGTTTTTAATCTTGGTGTAGAATCTTCCACTGACGTTACCGCCATAGCTAATATGCTGGTTGAGGCTATGGGTTTATCTGGAGTGAAGTTCAGTTATACCGGTGGCGATCGTGGTTGGAGAGGCGACGTCCCTCAGCTAAGGTATGATATTACCAGGATGAAGAGATTGGGCTGGAAGCTCGGGTTTACCTCGGAGCAAGCAGTGGAAAGGGCAATACGGGACATATTGGGAGATAGAAGTACCTTAACATAACGTTATGGTGTTAGACGAATTAGGTGGGTGAGGGTATTACTCTTGACGATAGTTCGATACTGATTTATTACTGAAAGGAAGGGATCATATTTATGTCAGCCAGACCAGATGTGGTAGTAGGTGTTCCAATCTGTCGTCGTACAGCTTATGTTCTGGATAAATTCCTGTGTAACCAGGAGGAAATCCAGAAGGCTTATCCCGGGTGCAGCCTGGCTTTTGCGACTGATGAACCTGACTTTATTACCGAACTAGAAGAGCAAATCAAGATACACGATTTAACAGGAAGGGTCATTGCCTATGAAACTGTAAAACCAGCCCATGCCCGAACTCGCCTCTGGAGCATTACTTGTGGAAGAGAGACACTGCGCAGGTATGCGCTATCTATGAATGTAGAGTATCTTCTTTTCCTTGATGGTGATATGGTGTTTAAGCCATCCGTTATCAACATTATGAAAGATAGAATAAGGGACTTCGATGTCGTATTCAATGGCTATCTGATGCCTCCCGATGGATTTTGGGGGTTTGGAAATGGATGCTTGATGATTAGCAGAAAAATATTGGGCAAGTTTATATTCAGATTTTACGAATTCAATAACGGACAGGTAATAGATGAAAGTGAGACGCTTGATTGTGGTTTATTTAAGTGTCGTGCTAAGGTCAACAAGGGCATCTTTGTCTCAATCAAGCATTATATAAACCGGGATAAATACTACACTATCGAACCGCGTCCAGTAGGGTGGTTTCAGATGATGGTAAACAATATGCTTATTGGATTTATACTTACCCAGGTAAGCATTCTGATTAGATATAATATAACTCGTAAGCTGAAAAGCCGGCTGTACAGGACTGCAAAGCTTAGTGTCTAAAAAGGTAATAACGCAGCTTTTCAGGTATTAAGTCCTGGTACAGGTTGTAGTTTGTTGAATTTGATAGAACGGTGGTGATGAATATTTTAACCTTGCACAATAATACCAGAGGTGTAATTATGGGGGATAATTTAATATGTTGGTCTCGGTAATAGTGCCCAGCTATAGTATGGATAACTATTACAACCTGAGAGGTGCGATTGATAGTCTGTTGAATCAGAGCTATCCTGATATGGAAATTATAGTGGTCATAGACACAAATAAGGACTTATATTCGGAAATTGCCAAAGCCTATGCTAAACAAGCGAAAATGAAGGTTATTTTTAGTGAGCAAAGTCTGGGAGCTGCCGCAGCCAGGAATGTTGGTATCAAGAATACCAGCGGGGATATTCTTGCTTTCATTGACGATGATGCCATAGCCGATGAAAGGTGGGTGGAGGAGCTGGTTGATACTTATAAGGAGCCTGGTGTCAAGGCAGTGTGTGGGAAAATTTTGCCATTATGGTTGCCCGGTAAGCCTGAATATTTCCCTGATGAGCTTTACTGGCTGGTTGGCGTGACACATAAGGGCTTTAGCCAGGATAGGATAGCTGAGGTTCGCAACGCCTTTGGCGCGAACATGAGCTTCAGGAGGGA
>CAZCKW010000032.1:0-9715 GCA_964499375.1 uncultured Dehalococcoidales bacterium | reverse complement strand
ATAGACACTGTCAGCACAAGACCCACAATGCTGGTTGCGGCGCATACGAGGAAGGCTGCGTGGTAGCTGGCGGTAACATCAAATATGTAGCCGGCCATGAAAGGTCCTATAGCAGCTCCAGTAGTAAGGGCGATACCGTTTATCCCGTAAATAAGTCCGTGTGATTTCAGCCCGAAGAGCCAGGCTACCAGTGGAGCTTCTACTGCATACATTCCTCCCATTGTGAAACCGAAAGCGGCGGCAAACAGATAGAGCATCCCTGCTTGCGTCACCGATGCCAACCAGAATATAAGCACCGCCATCAGGATGAAACCGATGATAAAGACCTGCCTGCTGCCAATTTTATCGGCCACGGCTCCCATAACAATGTTGCCGACAATACTGGCTCCTCCCATGACAGCCAGCATGTTAGCGGCGGTGGTAGAGGAAAACCCTATATCAGTAGCATGAGGCACAAAGTGCACCATTGGTGTTACCATGCAGAATCCGGAGCAGAGGAACATAGCGAGGAGCAACCAGAGCTGCCTGGTATGGGTGGCTTCCCTGAGAGTATAGCCCTCGGCATCCCGGTCCAGTACATGTCTGCTTCCTTTGTCTTCACCATAGGGAAGCTGTCCTATCTGTGACGGGTCGCGTTTCAAGAACTGCGCCGCAGAAACACTGATTATCAGGACCACGCCTCCCAGTATAAGGTACGATGTGCGCCAGTCGTAGAAGGAGATGAGCCAGTTAGTCACCAGTGGGGTGATTACGGAGCCTATGCCCACGCCTGCGGCAACAATGCCTGCCATCATAGCCCTTCTCTTTTTAAACCATCTGGTTACTGTTGATAGCAGTGGAACGAATGAACCACTCATACCGACACCTGCCACCAATCCATAGAGCACATATAACTGCCAGATGGAGTTTATCTGCGACATCAATAAATAGCCTGCGCCCAGGAGAATGCAACAGAATGTCAGCACCTTCCGTGGACCAAGCCTATCGTTGAGCCCACCCATAAAAGCACCTGCCAATCCTTCCATTGCTATGGAAAGGGAGAAAGCGCCAGAGGTTTTCGCCCTGTTCCAGCCGAATTCGCTCAGCAGCGGCTTGAAAAATACGCCGTAGGCACTGCGTGTGCCTACAGTCGCTATCATGATACAAACAGAAGCGGCAGCCACGATGTACCCAGAGAAGACCTTCTTCCCTGTGCCACCAGGCTGCCCTATATGATGTGCGCTGATAATAATCCTCTTATATGGAAAATGCCCTGATGCTTCCTGGCCGATTTTCCCCCTGAAGGGAGACTGCCTGTCCGGCCTGCCCGATTATAGCACGTATGAAGATAAAATCTTGCTCCAAATGTCCCCAAACAGTGTTATAATCTGAAGCCAGATAGATGAATGAGCAATCAAGTATGAAGAGCAAGCTTTCACCAGTCGCAATAACTGTCATAGTTTTACTGGTCCTCAGCGGCATTTCACTATACATACGAATAGCTCTGCCTTACGATCAGGTTTTTGTCAACGGCTCGGTATGGTTCAAAGGAACTGACGCCTGGTATCACATGAGATTGGTGGATAATCTTCTCCATCATTTCCCCCACCATATCATCTTTGACCCCTATACTTTCTACCCCCGCGGAAATATATTGGGCTGGCCTCCTTTCTTTGACTTACTCATCGCCGGCATCGCCCGCTTCATTAGCTTTGGCTCTCCCGACCCACATACTTTAGATACTGTTGGCGCCTATGTACCGCCTATCCTGGCCACCCTGACAATAATACCGGTATATTTCATTGGTAAAGAACTTTTCAACCGATGGGTGGGCTTTCTATCTGCTGCCCTGATCGTCATACTTCCCGGTGAATTTTTAAACCGTTCTTTAATTGGTTTTACCGACCACCATGTTGCCGAGAGCTTGTTTACCACGGTAACTATGCTGTTCTTGATACTGGCGGTGAAAAAAGCCAGGGAAAGGGGAATATCATTTGCTCACATAGTCAATAAAAACTGGTCGGTTATTAGCAAACCATTAATCTACACTTTACTGGCAGGCATTTTTCTGGGCATCTACCTTCTCACCTGGGTAGGCGGTATAATGTTCGTATTCATAATATTTGCCTGGCTGGTAATTCAGTTTATCATAGACCACTTAACAGGCAAATCAACCGACTACTTGTGTATAATCGGCACGCTATCCTTCGTTGTTGCCGCTGTAATCTCTCTTCCCCAGCTGCAAACGACCTGGCTATCAACTATACAGCGAGCATCCCTGGCTATTGCCATAGTAGCACCAATAGTACTGGGCAGCATCTCCAGGTATATGACAGGCAAAAACATAAAGCCTGTTTATTATTTCCTGGCGCTGGTTATTCTGGCTGCAATAGGTATCGGTGCTCTCTATGCGATTGAGCCCTCACTGTTAAACTCCATGATTCACAAATTCAAAGTTTTCACTCCCGGTGGCGCCAGCCTGACTATCTTAGAGGTGCATCCACTTCTTATGCCTTCTGGTAGCTTCTCTCTTCAAATAGCCTGGGTTAATTTCGCCACCACCTTTTTCATTGCCTTCATATCACTTGTCTGGCTTATTTACCTTAGCGTTAAGAGGGAAAACGCTGCCAGAACGCTATTCCTGGTCTGGAGTATTGTCATGCTGGTGGCTGTATTGGGACAGCGCCGCTTCAGCTACTACTATGCCATAAATGCTGCTCTACTAACAGGGTATGTGCTGTGGAGAATTCTGGACTTTGCTGGCGTTAAAGAACTGCTAAAGAAACCCAAACAGGTGGTGGAAACTTTTAAGAAGTCAAAGAAGAGAAAACGGTCCGAAGCCCGGGCAATACAAAGAGTTACACATCAACGCAGAGCCATTTGGATAAAGGTAGTCCTGGCTGGAGTGATCATCTTTTTCCTGGTGTTCTTCCCCTGCATTGGACTTCCTGGCATGAAGCCCTATACCAGAGTTTTGGGACTCCCTGTTAAGTTAACACAACCTCTCGCTGAGAGCCCACCCCTTATCGACCATGCCTGGTATGACTCACTTCTGTGGTGCAAGGATAACACCCCTGAGCCCTTTGAGTCTCCGGATGCTTATTACGAACTGTACCAACCACCATCACATCGGGAAGATTATAACTACCCCGAATCCGCTTATAGCGTTATGTCATGGTGGGATTACGGCCACTGGATAACTCGTATTGCTCACCGTATACCCGTTTCCAACCCATTCCAGCAGGGTGCTCAACAGGTAGCCAGCTTTTTTATAGCTCAAGATGAAGACTCCGCCAATAAAATCATGGATGAATTAGACTCAAAATATGTGATAATTGACTATCAAATGCCCACTTCCAAATTCTATGCTATGCCTACCAGGGTCGGAGAGAACCCGGATGACTTTTCCGGAGTTTACTACACGCCAGCGCAAGGCGGAAAAATGAAGCCAATGATGCTTTTCTATCCTGATTATTATTATTCTACCGTTGTCAGGTTGTATAATTTTAATGGTCAAGCCGTGGAACCTAAAGAATCCACATTAGTGATTACATACGAGGAAAAGCTGAGTCAGGAAGGCGAGCTATATAGAGAAATTACCAGCTCAAAATCCTTCGCCAGCTATGAAGAAGCCACAGCTTATATAGCAAGACAAGACCCGGAAATGTACAAAATTGTAGGCGCAGATCCCTTTGCCAGCCCGGTCCCACTGGAGAAAATGGATGACTACGAGCTGGTTTATAAATCAAACCAGAAATGGCAAGGCAAGCCAGCAGTAAAAATATTTGAATATACGCAATGAAATGCTTAATACTGGCGGGCGGTTTTTCCACCAGAATGTACCCTTTGACCATTAACAGAGCCAAGGCATTACTGGAGTATAAGGACAAACCGGTAATTAACCATATAGTGGGAAAAATTCCCCCTAATATCGACATACTGATCAGTATTAATAGGAAATTCGAAACTGATTTCCGAATTTGGCAGCAAAGAATAGACAGACAGGTAGAACTACTAATAGAGCAAGCTTCAAGCGAGGACCAGAAACTGGGAGCGGTTAGCTCACTTAATTACTGGGTGGAAAACAAATCGATAGCTGATGATCTCCTGGTTATCGCCGGCGATAACTACTTTGAATTCGATATTACTCAGTTCATGTCCGAATACGATGGAGACCATACACTGGTAGCTGTTTATGATATAGGAAATAGAGATAAAGCCAGCCAGTTTGGCGTGTTACGACTGGAAGGACGCAAAATAATTGAACTACAGGAAAAGCCAGCCGTGCCCAAATCAAGCCTGGTTGCCACTGCGTGCTATATTTTCCCACAGAGAGCATTACCCCTCCTCACAGAATACTGTCGTCAGGGTAAAAGAGACAATTTAGGTAGCTTTATTGCCTACCTTATAGGACATGCAGAGGTTCACGCCTATACTTTTTCCAAACTCTGGCTTGACATAGGAAGCATGGATGACCTGGTGCAATAATGTAATTTCCTTCGCGCGGTGGTATTTTCCCCGAAATTTAAGAATACGAACCCGCTCCCTTGAGTCTACTGGAAATATGCGCTATTCTAATGCGAATTTGGTTTAAGAAAATTGATAAATACTAATTTTCCTTTCTCTAAGATAATCCGTGAAGTCATCGATATAGTGACTTCCAGGCAAAAACTGGGTCAGTTCGCCACCACGCCACTCTATAGAAATGCCTTTTACCTGATGCTCAATACGGCGATTATGGCTATCCTGGGTTTCTTCTTCTGGATGATAGTTGCCCGATTTTACTCCGAAGCCGAGGTAGGCTTCAGTTCGGCCATAATATCAGCCCTCAACCTACTCAATATCATAAGCCTGGCTGGTTTAAATACCTCGCTAATCCGCTTCCTGCCCCGGAGTGATAAACCACAGGAACTGATAAATACTTCCTACACACTGAGCAGCCTTATCAGCCTGGTGGTAGCCGGCATTTTTATCGCTGGTGTGAGCCTCTGGTCTCCGTCTCTAAACTTCATTAAACAGAATTCTATCTTCACCCTGGCTTTCATTATCTTCACCCTGTTATGGACGCTATCAAGCATGGTAGGAGCTACCTTCGTTGCCAGGAGGCGCGCGCGCTTTGTGTTATCCAAGAACACCATATTTTCGGTACTTAAAATCCCCTTCCCCATCCTTCTTGTCTCGCTTTTTCGCACATTTGGTGTAGTTGCTTCATGGGGTATCGCCAATGCTATAGCCTTAGCTATTTCTATTTTCCTGTTTCTGCCCAGAGTCCAGGAAAATTATAAGCCAGTGCCTGCTTTTAACCTGAATTTAATTAAAGATATGTGGCGATATTCAGCAGGCAACTACCTCAGCAACCTTCTGTCACATTCATTGAAGTTCATACTTCCACTTATGGTTGTTACCCTTCTGGGAGCCACCCAGAACGCCTATTTCTACGTTGCCTGGATGATTGCCAGCTTGCTCTCCACCATCCCCACAGCAATTTCCCAATCCCTGTTCGCAGAGGGCTCCCATTTTGAAGATAAATTAAGGGAAAATGTAACGAAATCCCTCAAGTTCACCTTCCTGCTGTTAGTCCCGGCAGTCGTGGTACTTATTCTGGTAGGCAAATGGCTGCTCCTTGCCTTCGGGCAAAGCTATTCTCTGAATGCCGTAAGCCTGCTCTGGATTCTCAGTCTATCCAGTCTCCCACTGGCAGTCAACCGTATCTATAGTAGTATATTGCGGGTGAAAGGCAGACTGAAGGAGCTTATAGCAATCTGGGTGTTTATTGCCGTTTCCGTACTTCTAACCAGCTACTTGCTTATGCCAGCGCTCGGCATTATGGGAATTGGCTACGCCTGGTTCGGAGCCCATGCTGTAGCAGCCATCTATATCCTTACCTCAAGGAAACTCCTGTCTGCACGATAACTATTGATAGCCAACCTTATAATTCTTTAATAATCTCTTTGCATCTGCCAGCCCAGGTATCAAGAGAGAAGTCATTACAAAACTTTTGGCAGTTGCTTGCCATAGTTTCTCTTCCCTCCTGGCTTGAATTAATAAAACTTGAGATTGCGCCTCTGAGGGAAACAGCATTTTCTGGCTCGAAGACTATTCCAATCCCGTATTTCCGGGTTAATTCACCCAAATCGCCAACATCGCTGGCAATAGCTGGCAACCCGAACTTTGCTGCTTCCCGTAACATACTCGCTTCCTGCAGGAAGCTTTTCTTATAAGAAAGAATAATAGCATCTGAGGCAGCGAAATAGAATCGCTTCTCCGTTTCTGGAATATAGCTGTTGTTAATAATGACCCTCCCCTGCAAGCCACTTACTTCCACCTGGTGTGCCAGATTAGCCCAGGGTGTTACCACCCCCGCATGAACCAGAAGCACATCCGGTATTTCCCTGATGGCAGCCAGAATTGTCTCTATATCCTTACCACGATGAATGGCTCCGAAATGGAGGAAAATGGTTGTTCCTTCAGGCTGCCCAAGATGGCGTCTTGCCTCCTCCTTAAGTACGTATTCTTCCGGTCTCTCTACCCCCAGAGGGACAAGGTTAACCCTTCCCAATAGAATACTATCTAAAAATCTCACCTCAAAAGCATCTTTCACATATTTGCTTTGACACATGAATGTAAACCGATTCCTGGAAAATGCCCTGTGATAAATGGGTTTCCAGATAGGAGCGTTAATGAACCTGCGAAATAAAGAACTAAATAACGAATTAGGATCCCTCCCCGCTCTGTCCCCTATCAGGTTAATCACCCACTTGCTATTCTTGAGAAAAAATCCTATAAGAAACGGAATGAATATAAACGGATCGCCATCTCGCAGGTATATCGCGTCACACCCCAGTGTCTTCCTAACCCTGGCCGCCAGGCATAATGTTGCGAACTGCTCTATGAAGCTCGCAGGGTATATCCCTTCAGGTAAGAAGTCCAACAAATGCGCAAGAACACCTGCAGGAAATCCAATCCTGCTTGACACCACTGTCCTGTGAGGAATTGTTTGTAGCCCTTCCTGATCCCGAATACCACTGAATGTGCATATAGCAACTTCCACGCCGGAAGCAAGTAAAGCAGAGGCTTCCTCTGTTATAGCCCTGGAATAATGTCCAGTCCGGTGAGCCCATGGGCAAACATAAAGAACCTTAATCCCTGTTCCCGATTCAGACATTTTTCAACCAAGCGCAAAACACTCCATATTTGTTTAAAAGTATCCGCCTGCATCCGGTAACTTCTCTTTTATCCTTCTTCCTTATATACTCTACCCCTTCACCTGTCTTTCCCATTTTTTCCAACCATCGAGCTAATCCACTGGTAGGTTTTTGTCATTCCTTCCTCCAAACTCGTCTGAGGCTGCCATCCCAATACCTCTTTTACCATAGCGAGGTCGGCATTTCTCCCCTTAACTCCCTGGGGCGCATGCAGGTCATAGGTCTTGCGTATCTTTTTCCCTGAAATATTTATTATAAGATCGGCCAATTCATCTATCGAAATCAGTCGGTCTGAGCCGATGTTTACCGGCTTATCATAATCAGATTCCATTAGCATCACTGTTCCCTTGACACAATCATCCACATAGCAAAATGAGCGAGTTGCCTTTCCATCACCCCAAACTTCCATAGTACCAGGATTCGAAGCTGTAGCCACTTTTCTACACAAAGCCGCCGGAGCTTTCTCTCTGCCCCCTTTATAGGTTCCCTCGGGACCATATATGTTGTGATACCTTGCAACTCTAACATCAAGGCCATAATCCCTTTGATAAGCCTTTACCATCTCTTCAGTGAACAGCTTCTCCCAGCCATAGGCTTCATTCGGGTCCGCAGGATATACATCACTCTCCTTCAAACCTGGTACCTCATGTTCTGTCTGCTTATAATTAGGATAAACGCAGGCACTCGAACTGAATAGAAATCTCTTCACCCCCTTTTGAACCGATGCTTCCAGCATATCGGCATTTATCAGCACATTATCACGCATTACATCCGCGGAAACCGATGTAATAAAGCCTATTCCTCCCATGTTAGCCGCAAGATTATAGACTTTGTCAATGTTATCCGTAACCTTGAGGCAGTTTTCAAATTCACGCAAATCCAAATTAATCCTCTCACTACAATATTTCTCCCGAATATAATCATCAAATTTTATATCCGCCACCCTGACAAAATTGCCACACGCATACAGGTATCTCGCCAGGTGGCTTCCTATGAACCCTCCCCCACCGGTAATAAGTATCCGTTCCATTTGCATACCTCTAACTATAGCTTACCCAGCTTGCCGAGCTTTGCTCTTATTCTCTTTTTTTCGTAATCCGTCTTTTCCTCGGCCTTAAGCTGTTTAAACTGAGCTATCTTTTGCCTCGCTTCCAGTTCAAATCTATCTGCTTCATCATTATCCTGCTTATGCAGATTCCTTAGTTCGCCCGGGTCATCCACCAAGTTATACACTTCCTCTCCCATAAGACACCCATCATTGATACGCTCGGTGCAAATATATTTCCACTCAGGAAGGCGATATGAAATACTTCTTTGTCCCAAGCCTGGATGCATAATTGTACTCACAGTGCCAGTTACATATTTTTCTTCCTCTCCCATTAGATACAATAAATTCTTTCCATAAAAACTCCGAGGCTTACTAATTCCTGCGATATCAGCAATCGTAGGAGCTAGGTTAATAAGGCCAACTTGTCGATTTATGGATATACCGCTTTCTACCCCGGGTCCGGCTATTATCAATGGGACTCTTAGTAACCCGTCATAAAGAGTCTCGTGTCCAAACCTTCCGTGTTCTCCAAACTCATCACCGTGGTCAGCAGTTATAATCACAACAGTGTTATTCATTTGACTTCCCAGCCTATCCAGCAGTGCACCTATAATAGAATCGGTGTATTTAATATCAGCGTCATAAAGATTAATTAGAATTTCTCTCTCAGCCTGAGATACTTCGGCAGGTTTCCGTGTCATCTTTCGCCATAGAATGTTCATCCTTCGGCGGCTAACTGGTTGGTCATAGAATTGACTGAGATATTCATTTTCGGGCATATAGGGATGATGAACATCCATATAGTGAAGCCAGATAAAAATCTTTCCATTTTGGGCTTCATGCCACTTCAGAGATTTCCTGGTTATTTCCTCAGCGTTGATAATAGGAGGCGTTAATACATGAGTAAAAATTGGCTTTAACGCCAGGCTTGCCTTATCAGCTACTTTTGCTATCAAGCCGCCACTGGACTTTGCTATCCCCCTTACCAATAACCGAGCACGCCAGGGCCTAAGTTGCCTGAAACTATCATCAAACAAATCAAAGCCATGGTCATAACCGTGAAAGTGAGACAATAACGGATTGGAATGAAAAGCAGCAGTATGATAACCAGCTTTTTTCAGCACCTCTGCCAATGTAACACTTCGCTGCAATATATCCTTTCCTTCAGCGTGTTGCAGAGGTGGTAATGCCGATGCCATTATTGCTGGGAATGAAGTTTGCGTATGGCCGCCATTCGATATTGCCTGCGTGAACTTCACTCCCCTGCCGGCAAGCGCATCTATGTTTGGGCTGGTATTCCTGTGGTAGCCATAACAGCCTAAATGGTCATATCTCAAAGCATCGATCGTTATTAAAAAGATATTCGGCCCACTTTCTTTTATGCCCTGACTCATATTGTGTCTGCCTCCCTTAGCTTATTTACCCTTTCTTCATGTACCAAAACTTTACAACAATAATATTTAGTCTACAACGATATAATATT
>CAZCKW010000031.1:0-9810 GCA_964499375.1 uncultured Dehalococcoidales bacterium | reverse complement strand
ATATATATATATGTAAGCATTATAGGAGGTGCTTTCTATCTTGAACTATTTGGTCTTGAATTCATTGCTGGGTGAAAAGATACCCAGGGAAAAGCTGTGTACAAACGAGCTATATCGGGTGGAGATGATAATGTCAGGTGGTGGTTCTCTGAAAGGCCGCATGAAGCAGAAGAAATAGTCTATCTCGCTTGAACCTGATTAAAGGCGGACTATTTATGGTAATAGCGTCCCAGATAAACAAGATATTGCCCCCGGAAAGAATAATAATGCTGCCACTCTAGAATATATTTTCAATGGTGGCTGGCTGTCGCTAGATTAGGGACCCGGGCTTAGGTATCTTTCCCTTTTTGCAAGTTGGCAAAGCTTTGATTATACTCCTCAATCAACCCTGCATCGGCAAAGCTATAGTACCTGTTGTCGCCTATTATAATATGGTCCAGGACCCTGATCTGCATCATATTACCAACGAAGAGCAAATCCCTGGTTATCCGTTTGTCGTCATCGCTGGGATCCGAATTTCCTGAGGGGTGATTGTGGGCAAAGATTAAGGCGGCGGCGTTATGCTTAATAGCCTTCTCCATGATTTCCCTGGGATAGATAGCACTGGCAGTCAATGTCCCTTCGAACAGATCCTCCACCTCAATGACTTGGTTCTGTACATTCAGGAACATAACTTTAAATATCTCTTTCGATAGGTCCCTCATTGAGAAATACAGGTAATCGAAGACCTCTTTAGAGGATTTACAGTATGACTTGTCCAGAACTTTTTCCTTGAGAAATTCCTGGGGAACCTCCCGTATAAGCTTGATTCCAAAGATATTAGATGGGCCAATGCCGTGGATTTTTTGTAGCTCTTCGGGAGGAGCCTGCAGGACTCCCCTCAAGGTTTTAAACCTTTTTATTGCTTCCTTGGCTTGGGGTTTACAGTCTTTACGAGGTGTTCCCAGAGTGAGCAGCAGTTCCACAATTTCGTAATCGTGGAATCCCTTTATCCCAGACTTAAGGAACTTCTGCCGTAGCCTTTTTCTATGTTCTTCTGTATGCCTATTATTGGTTCCAGCCATTTTTAATTATTATATACTTTAACTATAATTGAAGGAATACCGGAGTAAGGTTATGCTACGCTATTTTATTTGGACTATTGGCTGTCAGATGAATAAGGCTGAATCGCTGTGGATAGCCGGCTATCTGGATTCTGCTGGCTGGCAGGTTGCGGATGTAGTTCAGGAAGCTGACCTGGTTGTGCTGAATACCTGTGTGGTGAGGCAAAGTGCAGAGAATAAGGTTCTGGGGATGTTGGGTCTACTGAAAGGGTTGAAAAAGGAGCATCCAGATATATTAATACTCGTTACCGGTTGTTTTGTCGATTCTGACATTGTAGGATTGAAGAGACGATTTCCCCATGTTGACTTTTTCTTTAAGCCGGGAGCTTTCTCTCAGTTGACTGGTTGGATTCAGCAAAAGCTGGACGTTTGCTCTACACTCGATGCTCAGTATTTAACACTGGAATGGAGGACACCTTCTCCATGCGCCTTTATTCCCATTATTCAGGGCTGTAATAAATTCTGTTCCTATTGTATAGTCCCATACAGGAGAGGTAGAGAGATAAGCCGTACTGTGGAGGAGGTGGTTTGCGAAGTCAAGGGCATTGTGGGGCAAGGAGTAAAGGAGGTGACTTTGCTGGGGCAGACTGTTGATTCTTATGGGGGTGATTTGCCTGAGCGTCGCGATTTAGCTGATTTGCTAACTGAGTTGAATGGCATTGGCGAACTGGATAGAATTCGATTTTTGACTAACCATCCCAGAGATATGAACCAGAAGCTCATCGAAGCTATAGCCTCCTTGGATAAAGTCTGTGAACACCTTGATTTGGCTGTTCAGTCGGGTGACAATGATATACTGAAGGCTATGAGGCGAGGATATACTGTAGAACAATTCCGTAAGCTTATCTATACTATCAGACAGTGTGTACCTGGAATATCTTTGAGCACGGATATTATCGTTGGCTTTCCAGGGGAAACTGAGGAGCAATTTGAGCATACTTTCTCACTACTTGAGGAGATGAGGTTTAATATAGTTCATGTGGCGGCCTATTCTCCTCGTCCTGGCACCGTTGCCTGCCAGAAATATAAGGATAATGTTCCTCTGGAGGTTAAAAAAGAAAGGCTTGGTAGAATCGAGCAACTTCAGACCAATGTGGCTACTATAATAAATTCTGCTTATCGTGGCGAAACAATGGAGGTGCTGGTAGAAGGTCAGAAAAAAGGGAAGTGGTATGGACGCACCAGAGGTGATAAGATAGTGTTTTTTAACAGCGACGATAATTGTTTAGGTCAACTGATAATAATCAGGGTTGAAAAAACTAGCCCCTGGTCATTACAGGGCAGCGTTGAATATAAAAGCTAGTTAATTAAAACAAGGAGGAATGTAATGGATCAACTTGGAAGCGTAGCCCCATTAATTATCTTTGTGGTATTAATCTTTGCCATGATGTATTTCCTCATGATTAGACCACAACGCAAGAGGCAGAGGGAGCAACAGGAACTACTGCAGCAAATCAAGAAAGGCGAGAGGGTGATTATCTCTGGTGGGATTTATGGGCAGATCGAAAACGTTAGTGAGGAGACTGTTGTTCTGAAGTTAGAATCAGGGGCAACAATGAGGGTGCTTAAGAGTGGTGTAATGGGTAAACAGCAAAGTAAATAGGAGTTAGCATATTAATATAAGCTTTCCATGGGTGAAGCTGGTCAGGTACAGTAACAAGCATAAGTGAATGATATCGAACGGGCTAAAGAAAAAATAGCCAGGCTAAAAAGAGATCTTAACGCTATTGTTGTAGCTCATAATTATCAGAGACCTGAAGTACAGGACATCGCTGATTTTACTGGTGATTCTCTTGAGCTGGCGAGGATGTGCATTGGCACACGTGCAGAGGTGATTGTCTTCTGTGGTGTTCGTTTTATGGCTGAAATGGCGGCTATTCTTAATCCAGATTCTACAGTGCTCTTATCCCACCATGATGCTGGCTGCCCTCTTGCGGGTATGATTGATGTTGGGACCTTAAGACAATGGAAAAATAGGTATCCCGAAGCTACCGTGGTGTCCTATGTTAATACACCGGCGGCAGTTAAGGCGGAAAGTGATGTTTGCTGTACGTCTGCGAATGGAGTTGAGGTAGTAAACGCGGTGCCGAACGAGGAAATACTTTTTATCCCTGACCAAAATCTGGGACACTATATTTCCACTATGACCAGTAAAAGAGTAATCCTCTATCCTGGCTTCTGTTATGTTCATGATAGGGTTACCGCAGAACAAGTCGAATCAACCAAGCTGCAATATCCACAGGCTAAAGTTCTGGTTCATCCTGAGTGTCGCCCTGAGGTTATCAATCTGAGTGATGCTGCTCTGAGCACTTCCCAGATGCTTCGATATGCCAAGCAGAGCAATAACAGGGCTTTCCTTATTGGTACGGAGGAGGGCACGCTACATCCTTTGAGAAAGCAAAATCCAGAGAAGGAATTCCACACTGTAGCCAGTAGCTTTGTCTGTGCTGATATGAAGAAAACAACACTGGATATTGTTATTGAGACTATGGAAACAAGGAGTAATGTGATTACTGTGCCTGAGAAAATAAGGGATGGGGCCAAACAAGCTATTGATAGGATGCTGGCTATAACTTGATAGAGAAGATTCCCCCTTCTAGTGGTAGTAGAATAATGAGGGGAACTTTCCTCGCCTTCCACTCGCCCTTTACGTGGCGAGGAATGAGAATGTAAATGAAATACTATGACTACATAATAGTGGGCAGTGGCATTGCCGGGCTATATATCTCTTTGCTCGCTATAACGAGGGGTACTGTTCTTGTCCTGACTAAGGGTAGTATTGATGACTGCAATACCAGGCTTGCTCAGGGTGGGATTGCTGTTGCTATGGGCAAGGATGATTCTCCCGAACTTCACTTTAAAGACACCATGGCTGCTGGGGCTGGTTTGTGTGATGCTGGGGCGGTGCGCATTTTAACTGAGGAAGCTGCTGATTGTGTGGCCGACTTAATCAAATTTGAAGTTCCTTTTGATACCTTAAATGGTGAAATTACTCTGACTAGAGAGGCTGCTCACAGTGTCCAGCGAATTATTCATGCTGGTGGTGATGCCACTGGCGAGCACGTCGAAGTTAGCTTAAGTCAGAAAGTGTGTGGTGTCCCGGTTAAGGTTTTGGAACATTGTATGGTCAGCGAGATTTTAATAGGTAATGGCAGGGTGGAGGGCTTGAGGGCTCTTGATTGTCGGAATGGTGAGGAGGAGGAATATGGCTGCCGGGTTCTTATTTTAGCTACTGGTGGGCTGGGTCGACTGTTCAAATATACCACCAATTCCGATGTGGTTACCGGGGATGGCATAGCACTGGCTTTTAAGGCTGGCGCTGAAATTGGTGATATGGAATTTTTCCAATTTCATCCTACTGTTTTTCGCCTACCAGGAGTGGATCCCTTTCTCATCTCAGAAGCGGTAAGAGGTGAGGGAGGCGTGCTTAGAAATGTAGAAGGGTATCGATTTATGACTGATTATGTTGCCGAGGCTGAGCTGGCACCAAGGGATGTAGTAGCTCGGAGCATTGTTTATGAAATGAGGAAGACGGACAGTGATAGGGTTTTTCTTGATGTTACACACTTGCCATCCAACTTGATTACCACTCGCTTCCCTCATATTTATCATTTTTGTCTGGAACATGACCTGGATATCACCAAGGAATTTATCCCAGTAGCGCCAGCAGCGCATTACCTTATGGGGGGGGTGAGAGTAAATGACTGGGGCGAGACGAATATTCCAGGGTTGTTTGTTTCTGGCGAGGCTGCTTGTACTGGAGTACATGGCGCCAACAGGCTGGCGTCAAACTCACTGCTGGAAGCTCTTGTTTTTAGCAAACGTATAGTACGGAGAACCGAGGTTGGCGTTTCCCATGATAGTTATGGGGAGCGAGATAGGGAAGCGGACTATAACTTCCTACCTGACCGTGAGCCGATGCCTGGTGTACCGTCACTTAGCCTGCCCAGGTTACAGTCTCTAATGTGGGATAAAGTAGGCATTATTCGTTCTGGTGAAAATCTCAGCGAAGCTGCAAATATATTAGCTACGTGGCAGTGCTCGCTGTCCCAAACCAGTGATCGTTCTTCATATGAACTGGCGAATCTTATTTTGTGCGCTCGATTAATGACTGAGGCTGCTTTGCTCCGTGAGGAAAGCCGTGGTGCTCATTTCCGCACTGACTATCCACAGTCCTCACCTGCCTGGCAACGGCACATATTTTTCAGGAGTGGAAATGTCAGTTGAAGCTCAGATTGAAGAAATAGTTACCCGTGCTTTAGCCGAGGATCTTGGCCAGGGTGATATTACTACTAAGGCTCTAATCTCGGATGATCAGCAAGGTGACGCCTCCATCATAGCAAAGGATAAGGGCATTTTAGCCGGGATTAATGTGGCAGAGAAGGTGTTTCACAAGGTAGACCCAGAGCTGAAAATAGATGTATTGCTTGAAGACGGATCCAGTGTTAAGGCAGGAGATGTAATCGCCAGGGTGGGAGGTAAAATAGCCAGTATTCTCAAAGCGGAAAGGGTGGTGCTGAACTTCCTGCAGAGGCTCAGTGGTATCGCTTCGCAGACAAATCACTATATGGAAGCGGTCAAGGGATTGCCAGTACGCATTACCGATACCAGAAAGACGACGCCTGGTTTAAGGATACTGGAGAAATATGCTGTTCGGGTTGGTGGTGGGGAGAATCATCGCATGAATATGGGAGATGCCATACTCATTAAGGATAATCATATACTGGCGCTTCGCAGCCTTGGGTTGAGCCTAAAAGACATTGTGGCAAGGGCGCAGAGAAATAACTCAACGTTGCTAAGCGTGGAAGTGGAGGTAAAAACTGTGCAAGAAGCTATGGAAGCTGCTGATGCTGAGGTAGATATTATTATGCTTGATAATATGAACCTGGAGGATATGCGCACAACAGTTAAAATTATCCATGGACGTGTATTAATTGAAGCCTCGGGAGGAATTACACTGGATAAGGTTCGGGCGGTTGCTGAAACTGGGGTAGATATTATCTCGGTTGGCGCTCTCACACATTCGGTTAAGGCTTTGGATATTAATCTAGAGCTTTGCTAATCTTCCTGGCGATGACTAGATAGCGTTTTGGAGTATCTTCCAGGCAGGTTATTGTAAAGCCAGCATGCTTTATCAATTCTCTCAGTTGCGATTCATCTGGCAGAAGGTCGGTGTTGACTATTCCGCCTATGGATTTATGTAGTTGATTAATGGTATTTCGGCTTGCGGTATGACAGATGACTAAACGACCGTTGCCTTTAATCACCCGGGCTATTTCTTTGAGGGCCTTTGGTTTGTCTCCAAAGTGGGGGAAAGCGCTGTAGCATAAAGCTAAATCGGCGAATTGGTTGGGTAAAGGGAGGGCTGCAACATCAGCTTGAACAAAAGCCACAGGAGGCAGGAATCCTTTAGCTTTAGCCTGGTACAACATCTTTGCTGAGAAGTCCAGGGCTACGATTCTTCCTTCATCTCCTACTGCCTTGACCAAGAGGGGTAGGAGAATGCCTGTGCCACTCCCAATATCGAGCACGCGGCTCCCAGAATGGATATTAAGTTCGTTAACGATATTGCCGAGACACTCCACACTCTTCAAAATAACCTCGCTGTCCCACTTTGAAGCCAGCTGGTCGAAATATTGTTGACGTTGCTTATCTAAATTGTTGGTTGAATTTGTTGCCATCTTTTTATCTTTCTCTTGGGAGAAAATGCTGTTGCCAGGCCGAATATAATAGAAGATGTTATCACGATAGATGCTCCTGAAGGAATATCCAGGAAGTAAGAGGCTGCCAGTCCTGCCCAACATGAAATAACGCCAAAGGCGGAGGAGATTAATAGCATGCGCTTTAAGCTGTAAGTAAGTTGATATGCTGCTGCTGCGGGATTTACTATCAGGCTATAGATGAGCAAGCCACCGATGCTCCGCATTGAGGCAGTAATGGTTAGCCCGGTAACAAGTAGCAGACCATAAAAAATTAGGGTTGCGGGGATTCCTACTGCCATGGCTACCTGTCGGTGGCAAATTACCGACTGGATTTCCTTATAGAAGGTAGCTATCAGTGCGATTATTATACCCGTTACTACCAGCAGGAAAATCAAATCCTGCCTGGTGGTGGTAAGGATACTTCCCCAGAATAGGTTCAGGGCTTCGGTTCGAGAACCTGGCATCATACCCAGAAACAGGAAGGCCAGTCCCAGCATAAGGGAGAAGACGATGCCGATTGAGGTATCAAGGTTTAATTCTCCGCGGTCAGCCATAGGGCCAATGACGACTGCCGAAGCCAGGCTGAAAGCTAGTGCACTAATGAGGGGGTTAAATCCCAGCCATATGCCAAGGAGAGCCCCAGCAAAGGCAGCGTGGGCGATACATATCCCGATGAAAGAGAGATGCATGGTAACCACAAAGACACCAATAAGGGAACAGGTTATACCACCGCATAACCCGGCAAGGATGGCATTTTGCATAAACTGGTACTGTAGTATAGAAAAATCCATGTTGCTTTCCTGTCAGTTGAGAGGAGTCTCATTTGGAACTGGGACCGGAGCTCCGTACAGTTGATTCAAAATATCCTTTGTGAGCATCGATTTGGGGCTTCCTTGCTGGAAGATTTTACCTTCTTTCATCAGAATTACCCGATGGCAAATAGAAGGCAGGTGTCTGAGGTCATGAGTGACGAATAGGGTGGTCATGTGTTGTTTGTTGTGTATGGACTGTATAAGCTTTAAGATTTCCCATTGTGCTCGCTCATCAATAGCAGCTGTGGGCTCATCAAGGAGGAATATATCGGGCTGCTGTACCAGAGCCCTGGCGATAGCTGCTCTTTGATATTCGCCTCCAGATAGATGGCCTATAGGACGCTGCGATAGATGGGCTATACCAACCATATCCAGTGCTCTGTCTACAATTTCCCAGTGGGTTCGCGTTGGCTGGTGGAATAGCCCCAGGCGACCATAACGGCCTACCATTACTGTCTCCTTCACATTGATGGGCAATCGAGGGTCAATAGTCTCAACCTGCGCTACATAGCCTATTCGCTTTCTCAGTTTGATGCCATTGCTTCCATTCACCGGCATACCCAGCACCCAGGCTTCACCTTGGACCAGTTTGCCTAAACCATTGATTACGGTGAGTAAAGTAGTTTTGCCAGCGCCATTGGGGCCAATGATACCGATGAACTCCCCTTGCTTCACCTTCAGGGATACACCCTGCAGTGCTACATCTTCCCGGTAGGAGACAACGGCGTCCTTGATGTTGATAACCTCGTTATCCATGTTTTTGTTTCCACTCAGCCAGGGACTGGAGTAGCAAATCAACATTCTTGTCTATTGTATTCTCCCATGTTTCGGTTCCTTCAAACCCACCGGGGAAATTGGATATGGTTACCTGTATAGCTCCAATGTCCTGTGCCATGGTCTCGCTTGTCGCGGTTCCGCCGCTTTGCAGATTATCTATAACCAGGGCTACACCAGCCTGTTTGGCCTGGGTTATCAATTGCTCCATATCTGTTACACTCAATTCTTCGGGGCGACCATAGGTAACTACCACGTCGAATCCAGCCCAGCTTATAAATTCCGCCTGCATGTTGGAACAAATAACTTTTACACCGTCTACTTCTGCCTCAAGCAATCTGTTTTCTATTTCTTTGCCCTTAGCCAGAACAGCTTGCGTTCGTTCATTGGCTCTCTCCTGGTAATGTGCTGAGTTTGCCGGGTCTATCTCACTAAGAGCCTGGGCGATTTTAACTGTGGTTTCAGCCTGGACTCCGGGTATCATTGGCGCATCGGGGACGTCAATAACTTTAATGATAAGGTTGGCATTATCGGCTGCTGTGATAAGTCCTGTTATGTTTGCCATGTCCTGCTGCCAGTTGTGGATAATGAGGGCTTTACTGCTAGCTAGCATCTCAACATCGCTGGGCTTTACATCGTAATGTCCGGGGCACATCCCTGGGGGTATAAGGTTATGCACCTCCAGTTTACCGTCAGCTATATCCTGTATGATATCAGCTATAACTGAGCTTCCAGTCATGACGTCAGCTACTGGATGGGCACAGGATATTGGTGTAAGGAATACTCCCAAAAGTAATATTGACGTGATCGGCAGCAAGAATCTTTTCATCGTGATTTTCTCCTTTCATTGTTGACCTTTTTGCAATTAGTTGCAATAATTTGGAACAAAAAATTTTAGTCCCTTTTCTCACGGCAATCTTTGCATTCTCCTGAAATGGCTAAGTGTCTCAGGTCAGCTTTAAAACCATAGTCATGAAGCAGTGTGTCCTTTAATGGATATAGCACGGATTCATCCAGGTCCGTTATCTTGTTGCATCTGCGGCAAATCAGGTGGTGGTGATGTCCCTTCTCAGCGCTATGATAGCGGGCACGTCCATCGCCGAAGTCGGTTTCGTTTACCAGGTCTAATTCCTTCAATAACTCCAGGGTGCGATAAACGGTGGAGATGTTAGTGTAAGGATAGAAAGTGTGTAGCTTGTCGTATATCTCTTCAGCGCTGATGTGGCTATCTGCATTATAGATGATTTTAAGAATTAACAATCGCTGCGGAGTCAGGCGATGACCTTTTTCTCTCAGGATTTCGTAGCAACGCATTTGAGAAGGGGATTATAACAGGTCGATGGAATTGTTGCAAGCGGTTGCTTATGCAATTATTTGCTTTTACTTTCCAGCATTAAGGTGACCGGCCCATCGTTTTGT
>CAZCKW010000030.1:0-9942 GCA_964499375.1 uncultured Dehalococcoidales bacterium | reverse complement strand
GGCATAGAAGCTATCTATCCATTCTGGTCTTCGGGGTTGTTTTCCACTCTCCAGCATCTGTTTCCACTGCTCATCAGTCAACCTCTCATTTATCGGTTGCTTGAATTCATAATAGCTCAATGTAGGACCAGCACCAACAATGACTCTGCCGTCAGGAATCTTATAAGCCACCAGGATAAGATCAATATAGCCCACCCCCTCCTCCAAAACCTCCATCGGCATGTTGGTGTCAGTATGAACATCAGCAATAATGGTCGTTTCTTTGCCCTTAGCTGCAACGCCAACGACTATAGAATCAAGCGACTGGCCAAAATTCCTGATAAATGCATAATCATCTTCGCTCAGTCCCTTCCCCTCTAATTCATCTCTGGAGATATTTACCGCTCTTTCCAGGATGGCTTCCAGACTCTCCAACCGTGCTTTCTCTTCAACACTCAAAGCATCAAGCTCAGCCAAACCATTTCTCGTCATTTTAGTAAGCGCCAGCATACGGGAATAAAACTCGGGAACCGGCTCAATATATCCTTCAACCGGCTGGGGCTGGGGCGGTGCTGACGTCGCCTGCGGGGTGTAGCTCTGCTTGGCATATAAAATAGTGTCATGTCTAAGTTCAGTCCAGGATGCCAGTGTTGTCTGCAGTTCTTTATCCTTCCAGGCATCAGTCTGCATAAAAGTGGGATAACCTATACCAAAATCCTGAATCAATGGCTTTAAGGCATAAAGCCAAGCCCAGTAGAGATTGCGATGCCAATCCTTTTCAGTCAGAACACCAAATTCCCCTCTGAGCATATTTAATTGCTCCTCATAGCTGGTGTCCTCCCCCTGATACTCAGTGTCCCCTTCAGCCTCCAGTATGTCATAAGCCCGTTCCGAACCCAGGACTGCCATGATATCCAACCCTCTGGGAAAACACCTCTGTGGACCAAGCTGAGTCATCTTCATGGTAAACGGCTCATCGCTGCCTGCATATGCACCTACGGCGGGGAACAATAGATTCTGGAACATATATGAATCAGGCACAAATCTCTGTCCCATGAACCGCATCCCTTTAGTATTAGCCAAACAATCATAGAGCTTTTCCCTGGTCACCGGTGGACCAATAAGACAAATACCGGAACCACCATAAATCTCGGGATTTCTCATCTGAGCCAGCTCAGCCTTCAAATTAAGCAGTGTTTCTTGTTCAGCAAGCTTGCTAACATCGAAATCAGTCCCGAAGACCTTCTCCATAGCCCCTAAATACTCATAAGGCGTAAGATCATCAGCTTCACCCACAAAGAACGAGGTAACCGAATAAATCCTACTCCATATCTCCCAGCAAGTGATGTCAGCCACCTTCACATTGGGCAATCCTGCGGAGACCAACGACGCCTGAATTGTAGCTATAGTCGCATCCTCCTCACTAATCAAAGCATCTGTGATGTCAGTTCCCCCTTTAAGCAGGAATGCCATCCTGCCATACCACATCGCGGCCTTGAAGTATCTCTTGAGAGCTTCACTCCTGGTATAATGCCCTCTGGGGACATACTGAGAGTAGTCTTCCGCATATGGGTTGGTGGAATCCGGGGAATTAAAAATAGCGCTTGGCTTGAATCCCTCATGCGCCTCAATATTCTGGATTTCAGTATGAACTTCATCTGCTATATACTTGGGAATAGTAAAATTAACCTTTCTTAATGGTTTAAACTCTTTCTTATCCCAGGGATGTTCCTCATTCCATTCTTCAATTTCCTGCCTGGCTTTCTCCTCGTCATATCCTTCTGTTGGCGTCTGGAGAAGCTTCAAAGCCACGGCAAAATAAGCCACGTTTCTCCTGGCAGCTTCCTTCAAATCAGCATTTGTAAATGATTTGTAATCCAGCATTGCTTTTTCCATCATTGCCTGACTCATATCAACCAGTTCATCGAAGAACTCCTCTTCTTCCAGGCGTCTGAGTATCTCGTTGAACTGGATATGGTATAAATGGAGCAAAGTATCGGAGGTAACAAAGATAGGTACTCCCTGCTCTTTCAACATCTTATAAGGCAGTACGATATCATCTCCTGACCAGGGAACAACCACAAATCCATTCTTCTCCAGGAGTTGTTTGTGGTCCCCGGTGAGCCCGAACCTTGATTCAATCCCATCGAAGTTTATTATTCTCTCCAGGTCCAGGGGCAACAGGTAGCAAGGGGCATCGGGAGAGAGCGATACCCCTCCGGGCTCGTAGTAACCTTCCATAACGAGTTTAGGATTTGATAACTCATCGCCAGACACCGAAGGTATGTTCAGGTTAGAGGGTGCCACCACAGGCTTGCAACTGACAGCCAGAAAAACCCCTACTAAAAGAACGGAAGACAGCACTTTTACAATCTTCATTTTCCCTCCTCTATCTGGGCGATTTTCAACCTGCGAAGACACTTAATCCTCACACAGCTAATCGGAATGATTATAAGTTATGGTTATCCTGTTTCGTATTATGTTCAGAATCTTCACAATTTAACCTGCAATGTTAGAAACGTAATAGCTAACAAGAAGTTTAGCCCACCATATCTTCTACTGGAGAGGAATTATGTAATTCATCCCGGTTAAGGATAACTGCAACAGGCTGAAAAGATTAGAATCGAGGATAAATAGCCAGAGAAGGCACAATGCCACCTTTGATACTGGATGCCTTAATAACTTTGCCTGAACTAAACCAGGTGAAATATGAAAACCAAGCCTACAACCACTAATACCACACCCAAAACCAGTAACCCAATCAATAACTTCTTATTCATTTTTAAAATACTTTCTATATAGCATTAAATACATAAGCCAGAGGATAGTTTCCGGCATTATACCACGGACTAACCTTCTCCTGTATTTCCATGAAGGGAGTGCGACTCCAAATGTGAATCAACGGTGCGCCAGGTCAACTATGGTAACACCATAGTCGCCCTCACCATAATCACCCAGGCGGAAAGACAGGACTAGAGGATGCTTGGCTAACACTTTGTGCACTGCCTGGCGTAATATCCCTTCTCCCTTGCCATGAACAATGCGCACAGAAGGTAAACCAGCCATAAAGGCATCATTAAGGTACTGGTCAAGTCGAAACAAGGCTTCATCAACAGTAAGATGACGTATGAGCAGCTCTCTATCAACTGCCTTCATAATAACCTGTAAAACTCCAAACGAATAATGCTTCTGGTGCTCTCAGTAACCTTAACTCTATCATCTATGCGCCAGCCTACTACCCAGAGAATTTGCTCAGTAGAACAAACCAGTGGTATATAGTCTCGCCATGAAAGGGGTATCCTGGCATCAACCATGAAGTGCTTAAGCTCCTTAGTCATATCCATACCTAAAGGTTGAAACCTATCTCCCTGTTGACGTCGGCGAACAAATAATTCAGTCCCTGCTCGATGCAAATCGAGATGGGCTGACAGTGCATCATGAAGCCTGTCTTCAGCACCAGGAGACCCTGGGAGCCGGCTGTCCCGGGTAAAATATTCCGTCTGCTCCGTTTGCCGCTCAACAACACTGGCTATCACCCGCCACCCTGGTAAAATCGTCTCCCCCGGCACTCTTAGAGGAGATTCTCCCTGGAGTGGAGGGAAGGAACACGGTGAAGGCAGAGATAAGGCTAGCAACACCTCGTCGTATTCTGCGCAGCATATGAGACCGTGAGGTAAGGAAATTCTCTTACCCACCGGCTTAATCAATAAATCCCTTATAGCTTCAATATGGATTGCCTCAATGTCTCTGGTATCTCCTAGAACTCTATGCACCGCCAATCTTACTAACTGCCTCTGCAAAGCAACGGGCAATGCGCTGGTTTTCTTCTTATCCAGATAAATGACATTATCCTTTTGCCTGGCTACCCTATGCCATAGCTGCGAAGCCTGCTGCTCCACAAAACAAGCATCATCACCGGCAATTCCAGACATACGAAGCAGGGTTTCATCTACACGTGGGTTATACTTCCTGAGTAAAGGCAGAAGTTCCAGGCGAATCCTATTTCTAAAGAAGGAAAGCGAAAGATTAGAAGAATCCATTCGCGGCTCAAGTTGATGTTCTCGACAGTATTTCATTGTTTCATCTCGGGTAATCTCAAGAAGAGGTCTTATGACCAGCAAGCGCAATTCCTTCGCCATCGACTTAGAGCGATAAAATGGCACAGGTGAACAGGGCTCAAGCCCACGCAGCCCAGAAGTACCTGTCCCGCGCAATATATGCATCAAAACAGTCTCCACCTGGTCATCTCGAGTATGTCCCACCGCCACCCGACTCGCCCCAGTATCAATGGCTACCTGGGTAAGAAAATCATAGCGTAATTCCCGAGCAGCCTCTTCCATAGAACAACCCCGCTCAGCTTTATAAGCAGCCACGTCCCGCCTACCAACGATAACTGGAATACCTAACCTGTCAGCCAAACTTGACACATACCTGGCATCAGCCTCAGACTCAGCGCCCCGAAGCTGATGATTCAGATGGGCTATATGCAATTCCATACCAAGTTCATCCTGCCATTTTGCCAGGATACTCAGTAAACAAACCGAGTCAGCACCCCCGGATACTCCAACAACCACCACCTGTCCCGGTAAAATCAGGGAGTGCTGTTGAATAAGGTATTTAACCTTTAACTCCAGCTCAACCTTTCCCATAATTTAAGAAAGCCACATTATTAAATGCCACCAGGCGAGTTCCACGCTCCCCAAATTCAACTATACTCACTCCGCCGGTGTCTATCCTGAATTTAGTAAGATAATCCAGAGGTAACCCCAGAGCCCTGAATATGATAGCTAAGATGACAAAGTAATGACTCACTATTACCACCGTCCCATCTTTATGTTCTGCCAGCAAACGCTCAACACACGCCCAGGACCTTTGTTGCAGTTCAACAAAGCTCTCTCCTCCAGGCAACCTTTGTGACCCTCCTTCCCGCCAGCTTCCTAATAAATACTGACTAAAGGTGGTAGTCAAATTAGACAAAGATAAGCCTTCCAATTCACCAACCTCGATTTCCCCGAGTCCAGTGTCAACCTCTACAGGTAGCTGATGCTGGCCGGCTATAGCCCTGGCTGTATCAAGGGCCCGTTTCAAAGGGCTGGAAATTATAGCAACAACGTTCTCCTCCGTTAAATATGATGTCACAATTTCGGCCTGTTTTAAGCCAACCTCGCTTAACTCAGTATCACTGCCACCTCCCTGAATACGCCGTTCTCTATTCCAAAAAGTTTCACCATGCCTGATTAAAATAAGTCTCAAGAATTTTCCTCCCCAGGTTGTTTCGCTGCCATTCGCCCTGCCCGAAGTTTCAGGCTCAAGGCAGCATTCCCTTTAAAAAGAGACCGGTGCGATGGATAGATTCAGGATATTCAGGAAAACCCAGGGCAGACACCACCTGCTCCGGTCTGCCACTGCCTTTTGTATTGCAGTGTAACCTCATGCCCAGGACATATAAGAAATCATGACATCCCACAATCCACAAATCATCTATTAAGGCTCGCAAATCATAAAAATGCATCTTGTCATTTCTTAAGTGATGCCAGGGTAACTCTCCAGCTTGCAGCAAAGAACAAATGGAAGCATAAATATCCTGCTCACTTTTTTCCGACCTCGCCTCGACATTATACTCAGCGAAGGCAATGCAAGATTGAAGCGATGGGATATTCAACCCTACCTCCCGAACACCAATTACATCAAACCCCTGAGTCAGTTGACCCTTTGTCCTCATCATAAAAGACTGAGGTGGCATCCACCGCTTTAGCCATACATCCATAAGTTCAGCTTCACTGGTTACTCCTACAGCTAAAGGCGCCGCTATAGAAATTCTCGGGTGGGGAGTAAAACCCTCAGAATAAGCAACAGGTATTTCAGACCGACGGAAAGCCCTTTCCCAAAAACGCATGATATCAAGATGAGAGATAAACTTAACCTCTTCTCCACGACTAAAGCTAACACGCAGGCGCTGCATTCCTTTTTTGCCTAAAATTTCTCCGAGGTTTCCGGTGACTCACTTCTTTCTCTGGTCACCATAACTTTTTCTATTTTCATCCCTCGCATTTCAGTTATAACAATTTTCAGGTTCTGATACCTCAGTTGCTCATCTTGCTTGGGTATCCTTCCAAGATGGCTGAGAATAAATCCTGCCACAGTCTCATAATCTCCTGCAGGCAACTCCAGTTCCAGTTCCTCGTTTGCCTCTTCCACCCTGAATCCACCATCCAACTGAAAAACATTATCACCTGTTACCACAAAATCCTTATCCTCTTTAATCAATTCATCCCTTATTTCGCCTACGATCTCCTCGGTTAGCTGACTCAGTGTAGCCATCCCGGCTACACCCCCAAACTCATCGATAACAATCACCATGTGGTAACCGCTATCCCTCATCTCAGTAAGAAGTTCTCCCAGATGTTTGCTCTCCGGCACAAAGTAAGGTGGCCGTATCAAATCATTAATCACAACTTCCTCACTTGCAGATTTATCAGCCAACTTCATGAGCACATCTTTAGCAAACAGAATACCTGTTACATTATCAGTATTATCTTTATACACCGGGAAACGGCTATAAGGCTTCTGCGCATAGATATCCAGGAAATCCCTCAAGCAAGTTCCCTGTTCCACCCAGGCAATTTCCGTCCTGGGGACCATTATCCTGCTTACCGGACAGTCTGTAAACTCAAACACTTTGTGCAGCATCTTCGCTTCATCCTCTTCTACCACTCCTTCATCCTCCCCTACAGCTATAGCCGACCGTATCTCGCCCTCGCTTACTAATCCCTTATCCTCCTCACGCTCAGTTACCATTTTGGCAAACCCCAGGCCGATACGGCCCAATGCCAACACAAAGGGATAAAAACACCACTCAATCACCTTAACCGGATTAACATAAAGAAGAGCCAACCGCTGAGCATGACGAACAGCCATAGTCTTGGGAATAACCTCCCCAAAAACCAGAACTACAACTGTCACTCCGATAGTGGCTATTATCGGTCCCCATATCCGCCCGAAAACCGCCACTGCCATGATGGTACCCAGGGTAGCCGCTGCTATATTCACCAGGTTATTACCCAGTAAAACAGTAGCTAAAAATCTTTCTGGTCTTTCAGTAGCTTTAGCTAATTGCTTTGCTCCCTTTACGCCGCTTTCCACCAGATACCTGATACGAAGTCTCGGCAACGAAATAAAGGCTGATTCAGCACTGGAAAAGAAAGCTGACAGAGCTAAGCAAACCAGGAAAGCTAATAGAAGCCAACTATCGGCGTCGTCCAACTATCACCACTCCCCGGTCATCCGCAGAATGAAGTAAACATAATTTTAAATAAACTCCAGATTAAATACCATACCCACCTGGGTTTATGATAACATCGACTATAGCACCTGTCAAAAAATAAGACTAACCTGCTCGTTTCTATCAAGAAGCCACTACCCTTGCTGGAAAATTGACCTCCAAAACGGGTATACTACTCAGAGTATCTTCAGGTACCACCGCTCAAATAGCCGCGAGTACAGTTAAGGAGAACAACTAATGGAGGAAGTTATTATTTCCAGAGCCATAACTAAAAGCTACATGGACGACTTACTTGAGTCAATGGAGCTTGATGTAGCCATAGTAGGCGCCGGTCCCGCAGGAATGACTGCCGCCTACTACCTGGCAAGCAAAAGTGTCAAAACCGCCATATTCGAGAGGAAGCTAAGCGCCGGGGGAGGCATATGGGGAGGAGGCATGATGTTCAATAAAATTGTGGTTCAGGATAAAGGAAAAGAGATACTGGATGAATTCGGCATTACCACCATAAAATACCAGGAGGGCTATTACGTCGCTAACGCTGTAGAGGTAGCCTCAACTATTTGCTCCAGGGCTGTAAAGGCAGGAGCTAAAGTGTTTAACTTAATCACTGTTGAAGATGTGGTCATTAGAGAGGCCGATAGGATTAGCGGCCTGGTGCTGAACTGGAGCCCCGTTACCCTGGCAAATTTGCATATCGATCCTTTAGCCATACGGGCAAGGCTGGTTATAGACGCCACGGGGCATGACTGTGAGGTATGCCGTCTGGTCACCGATAAACTAGGAGGAAAATTAAACACAAAAACCGGGAAAATAGCTGGAGAAAAATCAATGTGGGTTGAGATAGCTGAAAAGGAAGTCTGCGATAATACCATGGAGGTTTATCCCGGATTGATAGTCGCCGGTATGGCAGCAGCCGCGGTTTTCGGCTCTCCACGAATGGGGCCAATATTCGGTGGCATGCTGCTGTCCGGTAAAAAGGCAGCTAAATTAGCCATAGAGTTACTAGAATAAAAAAACGGAAATGTTATGTCAAAAACCATCACCGAAATTAACGAAAAAATTAGAATGGGAAAGGCAGTGGTGGTCACTGCCGAAGAAGTAATTGATATAGCCAGAAAAAAAGGCACAGGCAAGGCTGCCGAGGAAATTGATGTGGTCACCACCGGCACATTCAGCCCCATGTGTTCATCAGGTGTGTTTCTTAATGTCGGACATTCCAGGCCCAGGATAAAACTCGGCGGTGGCAAGGTCTATCTCAACGATGTCCCGGTCTATACCGGTCTGGCAGCAGTGGACACTTTTCTGGGTGCAACCGCTCTACCTGACGATGATCCCAAGAATAAAATCTACCCCGGCGAATTCAGGTACGGCGGTGGGCATGTCATTGAAGAACTGGTGGCAGGCAGAGACGTCAAGCTGGTAGCCACCGCTTACGGCACAGACTGCTACCCCAGGAAAAAACTGGAGACCTGGATAAACCTTGAAGACATTAACAATGCCATCCTGTTTAATTTAAGAAATGCTTATCAAAACTATGAGATTGCTGTAAATTTATCAGACCGGATGATTTATACCTATATGGGAGTGTTGAAACCAACTTTGGGCAACGCTAACTACTCCACATCAGCACAGCTTTCCCCTCTAATAAATGACCCTTATTACAAAACTATCGGCGTAGGAACAAAGGTGTTTATTGGCGGTGGCATTGGCTACGTCGCCTGGCACGGCACACAGCACAACCCCAACGTTCCCAGAGGAGACAATGGCGTTCCCAGAGAGGGAGCAGGCACTTTATCCATCATCGGTGATTTAAAACAGATGAAACCAGAATGGCTGGTAGGAACAAGCATGTTAGGCTACGGCTGTACGCTGACTGTAGGCATTGGCATACCCATTCCCATACTGGATGAAGAGGTGCTGCGCCATACAACCGTAACCGATGCTGACATCTTCGCCCCTATCATCGACTTCTCCGAAGCCTATCCTCAGATGAAACCGGGCACCCTGGGAGAGGCCAGCTATGCCGAACTCAAAAGTGGCCATATTAAGGTCCGAGGAAAGGATGTGCCTACTGCCTCTTTATCCAGCTATCCTAAAGCAGTTGAGATTGCCAACATACTGAAATACTGGATACAACAGGGTAAGTTCCTGCTTACCGAGTCCGTTGCTCCTTTACCAGGAATAGAATCTGGTATAACCTCTAAACCACTTCAAGAAAGACCAATAATAGAGTGAAATGAATATTTCTCGAAAAATAGTGCTTCATTTTCCTCCCCTGGTAACGGGGCAGCCGGTTGTTTACCGCCTGGCCAGAGACTTCGACCTTAAGTTTAATATCATTAAAGCTTCAGTATCGCCGGGAGAAGAGGGCTTATTGATTCTGGAACTAAGCGGCGACCAGGAGAGCTATGATAGAGGCATCCAGTACCTCAATGAGGTAGGGGTAAAAATTCAATCCCTGAGTCAGGATATAGTTCGAGATGAAGCCAGGTGTACCCACTGCGGTGCCTGTATCACCGTTTGCCCCACCGGCGCCTTTTCTCTGGAACCAGAAACCAGGAGGGTCCTCTTCGACCATAGTAAATGTGTTGTCTGTGGACTGTGCATTAAGGCTTGCCCGCCTCGAGCCATGAAATTGTATTTTTAGATGTATGACCCACAAACTTACCGGCACTGGATTA
>CAZCKW010000029.1:0-10484 GCA_964499375.1 uncultured Dehalococcoidales bacterium | reverse complement strand
GGGCGGCAGCAATAATTTCATCCTCCCTAGTACAAAGTCTCATCTGGTATTCTATCTCGGGTCGCTTGAAGACCTGCTTACAATAATCGGACACACCAGGCATGTATGATATCTGGATTACCTTGAAACTCACATCGCTTTTTTCTGTAAATCTTGCCATCTTCAAGTTACTTTCTTTGTTTTTTATCTCCGCACCTGACCTACATCTCGTTCTTCTCTATGGCCAAATCAGATAACGAACACTTCACGAGGTGTCTTGTGTATTCTTACTGCGCCAGAGTCGGTGATAAGATAGTTATCACAACAAAAGGCATAGCTCTCTTTTGTAAGCAACGTTGGATGTATCACTATGCTCATGCCGGTTTTTATCGTCATCTTCTCCCCGGGGCATATGCCAGGGCGCTCCACAAGGTCATATCCCTGCCCATGTGCGAACAATCTGCCTTCAAGTGGGTATCCCATACTGGCGAGCAGCTTGTTATGAGTATCTAACAACTCCTCCGGTTTCGCCCCCGGATTCATAAGCTCCGCAGTCCGGTCCTGTGCTACTACTGCATCGGCCCACGTATCCAGAAGAGCTCTGGGTGCCTCACCTATACATACCGTTCTGCCAATCTCTCCGTAAAAACCACCCGGCCCATTGACCTCTATCATGATGCAGACGGCGTCACCGTATTGCAGTGTACGGGTCTGATAGAATTCGTGTAACTGCCCTGCAGGTGTTCCTGCCGGCGCAGAGCCAATCATGATCAACTGTTGTTCGCTGCCCAGGTTAATCGCTAGTCGCTGTATCTCTGACCTAAGTTCATACTCCCTCACACCAGGGCGAACCATTGCCAGCGCGGCGGCGAACACTTTATCCTGCAATTCAGCCGTCTTTTTAACCAGCCTGATTTCCTGTTCACTCTTTACGGCTTTTATTTCGTCTACCATGTCAGTCGCATCCCACATGTCCACTCCCGGCAGATTTTCCCTCAAATGTTCATAGACGGAAGCGGCTATTGTTGCCTTTGATACGACCCCTAGCCGCTTTACCTTGCGGTTTTTGATTGTATCCGCAATGGCTTTCGCTTCCATTGTGCTGGTAAAGTTGAGTGTGGGGAGATAGGGAAGGGTGATACGGTCCTTCACACCGTATACTGCCCACTCGGGAGGACTCAACGGCAATGGTGGTCCTCCATGGGAAATCAGTGTCATTTCATCATCCAGGGGGAAAATTACTGACACTGGATAGCTATGCTGGGCTGGGATATCGATAAAGTACCGTACATACCCACCCAAATAGCGATTCCTGCTCTGCATGATTAGACAGTCCAACCCCTCCTTTGCCATTGCCTCCCGCACCGTCCTCCAACGCCTTTCGAGCTCTTTCGTAGATATCGGTTCCCTGAGTTTTTCTTTCCTTAAATCTTCAGACATAGTTTAACCCCCTTCAAATTTTAAAATATCACAAACCTGCAAGTAAGGGTTATCATCTTTTTAATCTGTTTAGGTTCTGCATTGACTCTGTTTCTTCCGTAAAAACCCTCTTATGGAACCAACACAGCTCTACCACGAGGCTTAGCCATCCATTTTGCATAACTAAAGAAGTGTACTATTTCACCGAGAGTTTTTTGGCCTCAATCTCCTTCATGGTATCAAGAATCTTCTTAGCTCCAATATAAACAGGGGTATCGACCATCTTGCCTTTATAAGACACTGCCGCTGAACCCTTTGCGATTCCTTCTTCTTCAAACACTCTAACCACTTCTTTAGCCCACTCTACCCTTTCAGGTGCAGGGGTGTAAATCTTGTGAGAAGGCTCAATCTGGCTGGGATGAATTAGCATTCTTCCTTCGAAACCTAACTGCCGGCCATAGAGGGTATCTTTCTCGAAGCCTTCGGTGTCTCTGAATGCCAGGTAGGGACAGTCGATAGCTATAATACCAGCGGCTCTAGCAGCACAGGCCATACGTGCCCTAGCCCATTTCTGCTCCTCGCCTATCGGTTGAGTCAGTGTAACCCTCATATCTGTGGTATAATCCACTGCCCCAAAAATCAGCGAGTTGATTCTCGGACTTGCAGTGGCAGCTCCATAAACGTTCATCATGCCTTTAGCGGTTTCAATCAGCAGCTGAATTCTTATACTCCCAACCTCCAGTCCTTTCCTCTGTTCCAGCTCTTCCAGTTTCCACGCCAGGCGTTTTACATCATCTGGCCCTCCGCATTTAGCCAGGCAAACAGCTGAAAGCCCCTCATCAACCACCGCTTCGCAATCAGCATTGGTCATACCTGTTTCCCAATTGTTGATGCGGACATAAACATCTGCGCCAGATGATGCCGCGAATTTGAGATTTTTATGACTTAGTTCTCTAGCTTTTTGTTTTTCTGCTGGGGGCACGGAATCCTCGATATCCAGCGTAATGACATCCGCTGGCATTCTGGGAATCTTGGCAATCAGGTCTTCCTTATTTCCCGGAACATAAAATACAGAACGCATAACTGGCATTTTTAGAACCTCCTATAAAATAATTCTTTTAACTCTCCCTGACAAGATTAATCCAATATAGCAACCACTACATATGAAAATGCACTTCCTACAAAGTTAACAGCTTTTTAAGCGTAGGGACGATTTCTTTAGGTGTTTCCACCGGATAAGCCCCTGCCTCACGAAGTGCCTTCACTTTACCTCGCACCGAGCCGCGTCCCCGCTCTATTATAGCAGAGGCATGGGAGAAGCGCTGGCCTTCAGGAGCTGCTACACCGGCAATATAGATAACGAAAGGTTTATTGAATTTACCGGCTTTGATAACCTCGGCCACTTCTTCCTCCTGACTGCCACCAATTTCTCCAAATGCAGCCACAGCGAGAGTTTGCTCATCTTTCTCAAACTGAAGAAGGAAATCAGCAAAGGAACACCCCAGAACAGGTTCAGTGCCTGTATGAATGGCTGTACTTACACCAAATCCTCCCTCCTTGAGAATCCAGGGCAATGTGCCGGACTCCCCACCACTCCGCGATAAAACACCAATTGAACCAGGCAGAAATAGCTTATTCGCCCACTGAACATTCCCACCTAACCATCCAGCAACAGCCTTCCCTGGAGTCATCATACCTATCGACCCGGGGCCGATAATAGCTACCCCTGACTTATCAGCCACCGCTATCATTTCCATGATATCGTGGAGAGGGACCCGCTCTACGGGACAGACGACATATTTGACGCCGCTATCAATAGCTTCCAATACCGCCATTTTTAATCCCGGGCCCGGGATAAAAGTAACACTCATATCCATCTGACCCTGAGCCCTCACTGCTTCTTTAACGGTATTATAGACGGGGATTCCTTCCACCTCGTCTCCGCCTCTGCCGGGAGAAGTACCCGCTACTACTCTGGTACCATAATCCTTCATATATCTGGACCGGAGAGACCCCTCCCGTCCAGTTATCCCTTGAACAACTACTCTGGTTGTTTCATCAATTAGAATCGACATTCTACCTCCTATTGGAGACTGTGTTCCCTAACATAATCATCGAGACCTTTAATAGGAACCTCAATATGGATGGCATTATTACCACGTTGCCAGCATTCATATTCGCATGCCAGACATTCCGTACCCCTCCGCTTTATCTCTTCAGTGCTAAGATGACTTACGGAAGGCTTTCCATCGCTTAATTGCAGAATACCCCTGCTGTAAACCTTACAGGCTTTTATGCAGGCTTTACTGTTACAGTCAGGGCATTTATCGGTATCAATGATTAACTTGATGGTTCTTTCTTCAAACTCTAGTATCATAGAACCCCCTTTAATTCCTCTTTCCCTTGTACTCTTTTATTAACGCCAGCATTCTTTTCCCGATGAAATCGCTATCCTCAACATGCTGGCTTCCATAAATTTCAATACGCCCTGGCAAGCCTTTCAGTCCCTCTGTTAGTATTTGTAAAGACTCTTCCTCTTTATTCCCGGCTAAAAGGAGGACGCAGGGGAATCCTGGCCTTTTAGGAAGTTCTTCTCTCAAGGTCTTAACCAACGCATGGGCGTGATGCCACTGCTCTTGGTTCCCAATCATAAAGCCCGCCAGCATGTAACCTTCAATGTGGGGCTGGGATAGAATTACTTTGGCCACCCGGTAAATTTTGGAAGCTACTGGATTGCCGCTCGTGTCGGCAAAATTTGCTGGCTTAAGTCCTACCCTGCTGAGCGCATCCATCCCTATCATAGCGGCCCCACCACCTATAGCATGGAATCCTATGTATCCAGGTCCTGTTTCATCCAGGGTCATTCTCATAACGAAGCCTGAACCGCGGAGGTCAGTCTCTTCAATCCCCCAGCCTACCATGTCAAAATCAGTTGGTTCCCAGGGGAATTCTCTGGGGATGTTAATCCCCATCTCGGGATGACGGAAAGTGGAGTTATCATCAATGGCCATACGGCAGTCCCCGGCAACTACTTTGCCCTCTTTGGTCAACACTAAAGGATTGATTTCCAGAATATTGCAGTCACGCTTCTTGAAGACTTCCACAGCTTTAGAAAGGGTTCCCGCCATTTCTTTCAATAGCTCATTGGGGATGCCCACACTGCTGACCAGGTCCAGAGCATCATAGAAAGGGAACCCTTTGAGGTAATCAATCTTTACTCGGAAGATTTTGTCCTCGGGGACCGCTTCTATCTCAATACCCCCCTCGGTGCTGAATATAAGCACTGGACACCTGCTCTCCCATGAACCATCGGGGATTATGCTTACATAATATTCCCTATCAATATCCAGTTTCTCCTCTACCAACACCTTTCGAACTGGAAACCCCTTTATTTCCATTCCTAAAATAAGGCTGGCTGCCTTTTCTACCTCCTCTGGTGTGTTGACAAGCTTTACTGCCCCGGCTTTTCCCCGGCCCCCGACCCAAACCTGTGCTTTAACTGCGACAGGTTTCCCTATCCTGCAGGCAACTTCACGTGCTTCTTGTGCAGTTGAGGCAACTTCCCCCATTGGAATCGCAATCCCGCCAGCTTTGAGAAATTCCTTACCCTGGAATTCAAATAACCTGGCCATTTATACCTCCTTTGAAACTAGTATACACTTGCCGTTGTACTGCACACCGCCTTTGATGATATAGCTAATCTCAGTCATCCTCTGCGGTATCTCCCTGCTTAATAGCTACAAGTTCCTTATTCAATTTATTAAAATCTGGAATAGCCCTTTTTTAAGGAGGGGAATTTATGCTATTCAAGAATGTTTCTATATAGTTCTCTATTGTTTATGTTCCAAATTGCTAATGGTCGGAATTAAAATCCACTCTTTGAAATTGTACCATCACGTATTGACAGTATCAACAGGGGTTTATATAATTCTTTATAGTTTATACAAGTTGGGCACCTGTCCGGAAGGTGAGCCGTGTACAATAAAACCCGACAGCTAGGGGGTGCATATGTGAAAAAGGAACATTAGGTTAATAGGAGAGGCAACATTATTAAAAGGAGGTAGACGAAAATGAAAAAAATAGCATTAATTGGGGTGCTCCTGGTGGTCGTGGTGGGGTTGGTATTCAGTGGTTGCGCTGCTCCAGCACCGACAGCTGGACCGATCGTTCTCAAGGCTGTCAGTTTCCTACCCAAAGGCGCTTCACCGTTAGCAGATTATGGTAACTACATCGATGCGGTAAACGAACGTGCTAATGGTGAACTTGTGATTGACTGGATCGGTGGGCCGGAAGCGCTTCCGAGGTTCGACCAGGCTGAAGCAGTAAGAACAGGGGTCATCGATATGACGGCAACGCCATTTATGGACTACCATGACCTGGCGCCAGCAGGTATGTCTGTGTTTCTTTCCCAGGTTACCCCGATGGAAGAGCATGGGAATGGCTTCTATGACTTCATGGTCGGTGTGCTCGCGGAAGCTAATATTCGCTACATTGGTAGAATGGAGACAAATGTACTGTTCCACATTGGTGTCAAAGACCTCATCGGGAGCCCTCAGGAATTAAAAGGGTTACAGATCCGCACTGCGCCAATATACGAATCCTTCCTCGAGGCATTGGGCACAGTGCCAACCGAAGTAGCTCATCCCGAGGTGTACAGCGCTTTAGAAACTGACCTGGTGGACGGATATACATTCCCGTTCTCAGATGTTAAAGACCTTTCGATTTGTGAAGTGGTGCCGTACTTTATTGACCATACATTCTATGAGGCAGGAAACATACTTGCCATCATGAATATGGACAAATGGAATTCTCTGCCCGAGCATCTGCAAGACCTGATGCTCGATACTCTGATTGAGTTCGAGCCCGGGATGGCGGAACGTCGTACCGCACTGGAAAAGGAAGCAAGACAGTCAATTATCGACTGTGGTATGGAAACCATAACTTTTTCACCGGCTGATGCCAAGTGGTACCGCGATTTGGCCTATTCGGTCATGATGGAAGACATCAAAGCCCAGGTTGACCCGGCGACAGTTGCGAAAATAGCCGAACTAACAGGCAAGCAATAGGCCAACGACTGCCAGGTAGTTTTAGTAAAGTTGGAATTGGGCCTGTCAATATGGGGCTCCAAATGGCTGGGGTCCCATAGTTGAGGGTAATAAGTCGCTCAAAGCAGTGCAGTTTGAAGATGCATCCTATGTTGATATCATCTCGTAGCTGGTTCCACGCGATTTGACTAAAAGCCTTATCTGGCGTGATACAGGAAATTAGGCAAGGAGGATGAATAGTGAACGTTGATGAATTTCTGGAATTGGTGAAAAAAAGAAGGAGTATTCGTAGATTCAAGCCAGACCCTATTCCCGATGGATGTATAGAAAAAATGATTGATGCAGCGCACTGGGCAATGTCTGGTGCAAATGCCCAGCCGTGGGAATTTATTGTAGTCAAAGATAAGGAGACAAAGGAGAAGATTGCCGACATCTACGCGGAACATCGGAAGCGGGGCTGGGATATAGAAAAGACTAGAATAAGAGAAGCCAGACATCCAGCGTATGTAGATGGACCTTCTCAAAATCCACCGGGATTTAAAGATGCGCCGGTATTAATAATAGTGTGCGGAGACCCGAGAACGGTTCAGGCTACTGTTTTATACACTCACTTTTTGCATAATGAGGGAGGGGCAGATGCCCATTTCTTTAAGAATATGGCTAATGCCACGCAGATTTTAAATCTTGCTGCAGCTGCCTGTGGACTTGGTGCACAATGGGTTAGTGTTAATGCTTGTAGCGAAGCACGTTTGAAGGCCTTATTGTATGTACCAGAGGAGATAGCTATTCATACGATAGTCGCAGTTGGTTATCCTGCGTATGAACCGGCGCCTTCCTACCGGAGAGAGCTAGAGGAAATTATACATTTTGAGAAATATGATCGATCGAAATTTAGAACTGGTGATGACATCTATCAGTTTTTACTTACCCTGAGGCAGAAAACAAAGCCAGCCTATGAGATAATAGATAAATATTAAAAGCCAACCGTGAAAAATCAAGCTCGGGCTATTGGGGGAAAATCACGTGCTTTCCTTCGAGAAGAAGAAACTTAGCAACAGCTTTACAGTACTTGCTGAACTTTTTACTTAAAAACGGTCACATAAACTTGGTATGTTAATGTCTTTAGGAATATCGACCTTCTTCAATCTGATTAGTTGACACCTTTTCTTGCCGCCCAGTAGTGGTAGAATTTTATCTGCTGTGCCACAGGTCAATGCCTTTACAGGACAGCTATCGACACAGAAAGGGTTCGAGCCTCTCAGGATTCTATGACTGCAAATTGTACAATCATCAAACATCAAAGGGAAATATTCTGTGTGTAGCCCGCCTCTATCTTCCACAGGTCCTAAGGTATGAACTTGTATCCATTGTTTTCCCGGCGGTAGATTATTTTCTTGGCTACATGCAACTTCACACGCGAAACAACCCGTACACCTATCCAAATCTACCACTATGCCAAATTCTTTAATCATAATAAATTACCTCTCTGCTACTGGAGCCAACAAGTATTTATCTTTTCTTAATTCTACATAGAAAAGACCTGATACCTGTTGCTCCGGAGATCGGGCAGCGATTTGAGTCTTCAGTCAACAGATTAACGATCATATCTTCACTATTAACATATGGCTGTCCCCATCCAGGAGTAATAAAAACTACGTTTGGAAGAGTTGCCTTAGTAACCTTCACTTTCATCCTTATGCTTCCGCGAACACTTTCAACGACTACATATTCACCATCGTTAATACCAAGTTCCGCCGCCTTCTGAGGGTGTATTTCTACAAAAGACTCAGGTTCAATCTTGGTCAAATAATTTAATGTGCGAAATTGCGTATTTGTCCAAAGAACACGTTTTGTGCCTGCTCCACAAATCAACGGGTACTGTTCAAATAAATTTGGTCTACTATAAGGGCTTTCAGCGGGTTCTATGAATTCTGGCAGTGGGTCATACCCGTACTGTTTAAAGGTTGAGGAGTACAACTCCACCTTTCCTGATGGCGTATTGAATCCTATTTTTTCATAGGTTTGGTATAAATCTTTGTCGCTAGTCTTGACTAAACAAACCCCTCGCTCTTCTAGTTCCCGATAAGATAGGTTGAATGGTTGCAACTCCTCGTTTATGCATTCCTTTATATCCCTCCAAGGGAAATATTCGGACAATCCCATAGCTTGAGCAAGCCTGCTTCTGAACCCTTCATTCGATATTGATTCCCCCAGAGGATCAATTATCTTCTTTTGCAACCCGAATAAATTGTCGAGTGCTGGTTTTCTTCTTCCCTGATATTTGAAGAGATAATCTTGTTCAAAAAATGTTGCTGCGGGGATTATGATGTCAGCGAACTCAGCAGTTGCTGTCATGAACATTTCATGGATAACCAGAAAGTCCAGCTTCCTTAGTGCCTCCTTAGTCCTGCGTGAATCGGCATTACCCACTACCGGGCACCCCCCCTGAACAATCATAGCTTTGATGGCGTAGGGTTCCTCACTAAATATTGAATCTTGAATCTCTGGCATACAAAGTCGCTTGGTCTTGTGAAGCAAGGGGTATTTTGCCACTGATTTAATTTCCCTTGGCAGTCTTTCTTGAGCGAGGATATCGGTGAACTTCAACTCAGGAGAAAAAATATCCCCTCCAGGTAACCCAAGATTACCAGTTAGAGCCTGTAACATATCAATACTTCGATAAGTTTGTACCACATTGGTATGTCCATCAAGGCCATTTCCAGTATGCATACAGGCTGGTTTTGTGGTGGCGTATGTTCTGGCTAGCTCAATTATTTTATTTGATGGGACCCATGTAATTTCCTCTACTGTATTAGGAGTATAGCCTGTTACTAGTTCCTTCAATTGGTCAAATCCAATTGTCCACTTCTGAACAAAATCGCTATCGTACAGAGCTTCATCTATGATCACATGCATCATCCCTAAGGCTAGTGCCCCATCAGTACCAGGTCTTGGTTGTACAAACAAATCTGCTTTAGAGGCAAAACCAGAAAATGCTGAGCTGACCACGACAAGCTTTGCACCTCGTTCTTTAGAATTGAGGATACGGCGTGCATATCCTTGTAAACTACTTCCCGGATTGAAACCCCATAGTAGAACCAGGTTTGCATGTTCAAAATCAGGAATGGTCCGGCCCCCATAGACAGAAAGAGCGGCTATGGTTCCTGGGCTGTGGCAGAGATTTGCAGGACCTCCGATGTTCGGTGAGCCGAGAAAGTTAGCGAAGCGCTGCACATATTGGAAATTAGTGTCCCAACCAGGTGCACTCCCTATATAGTAGGCTATAGATGATGCTCCGTATTTTTCCTTAATCTTAACCAAGTTGTGAGCCGCAATATCTATGGCTTCGTCCAATGATATTTGTTGCCAGTGACCCTCACCCCTTGCCCCTTTTCTTCTCAGTGGATGCAATATTCTCTTATCGTCATATTCTAATTGGACGGCTGCTAGCCCCTTAGGACACAAGCCACCGAGGCTCACAGGGTGATTTGGATCACCCTCTACTTTCACAATTCTATCGTTCTCTAGCCAAACCTGCATGCCACAGCCGTTATTACACAAGTGACAAATCGTTGATATAGTTTTACTCATATTTTTCTACCATGTTTGTTCCACAGGACTTGCTTCGAAGGGTATTAAGCAATCTTTTTCAGGCAAATTATTAGGTTAATGTACTCGCTTGCCTTGGCTATTGTCAAGGAATTGTACTCGTTCAGGTGATTAGTGACACTTTCTCCTTTCTCTCATTTTGCCAATTCTGAACGAGATCAAATGCCCAGAGCATTATGAGGCATTCTCCCCCGATTGCCATGTGCTAATGCCGCGGCGCCCTCCTTTGGATAAGCCGTTAAAATTCTCCTTACATGGCGTAAGGGGAGGTCCAGCAACTCAGATACTTCCCTACCAACCATTTTGCCCACCCCTACCTGATTCAATACCACTAACCTCTTCTGCTTCTTCCTGTTCAATGTCACCATCTCCTCCAGGGTGACATTTTATATGACTCAACGATCATCAGTTGGGTTACCTACTTAAATGATT